>NZ_JAGPXS010000010.1:0-235155 GCF_018070425.1 Micromonospora sp. C81 | reverse complement strand
ATCGTGATGCAGGTGATGCCCTGCTCCTTGAGGGCCCGACGGGTGGCTTACTTCTTGGCCTGACCGGCGGCGACCTCTTCCGCCGTCCAGTAGCCGGAATCGATCAGGGTCGCCTTGATGTCGTCCTTGTAGACGGTCGCGATCGGCAGCAGGTACGCCGGGACGACCTTGACGCCGTTGTTGTACGTCTCCGAGTCGTTGGCCTGCGGCTGCTTCTTCTGCAGGAACGCCTCGGCGGCGTTGACGGCCTGGTCGGCCAGCAGGCGGGTGTCCTTGAAGACCGTGGAGCTCTGCACGCCGTCGTTGATCAGCTTGATCGAGGCGATCTCCGCGTCCTGGCCGGTCACCACCGGGAGCTTCTTCGCGCCGCTGCCGTAGCCGGCGTTCTGCAGGGCGGTGATGATGCCGCGGGAGATGCCGTCGTACGGCGACAGCACCCCGTCGACCTTCGAGCCGTCGTTGTAGCTGGAGGTGAGCAGGTTCTCCATCCGCTTCTGCGCGGTCTCCTGCTGCCACCGCAGGATGGCGACCTGCTCGGGGGTGGTCTGCTTGGACTTGACGACCAGCGTGCCGTTCTCGATGAACGGCTTCAGCGTGTCCATCGCTCCGCCGAAGAAGTACTGGGTGTTGTTGTCATCCAGCGACCCGGCGAAGAGCTCGACGTTCAGCGGCCCCTTGGCCGTGCCCTTCGAGCCGTCCTTGTTCAGCAGGCCGAGGCCGACGAGCAGTGCGGTGCCCTGGGCGACGCCAACCTTGTAGTTGTCGAAGCTGACGTAGAAGTCGACGTCCTTGCTGCCGCGGATCAGCCGGTCGTAGGAGATGACCGGGATCTTCGCGGACGCGGCGGCCTGCAACTGGCTGCTGAGCGCGGTGCCGTCGATCGCCGCGATGACCAGAACGTCCGCGCCGCGGGTGATCATCTGGTCGACCTGCTGCGACTGCGTGGGGATGTCGTCACCGGCGTACTGGAGGTCGACCTTGTAGCCCTTGGCCTCAAGCTTCGACTTCACCGCGTTGCCGTCGGCGATCCACCGCTCCGAGGTCTGGGTCGGCATGGACACGCCGATGGTCAGGTCGCTGGGCTTGTCACCCCCGCTGCTGCCGTTACTGCCCGCACCCTCGCCACTGCACGCCGCCAGGCTCAACGCCAGTGCCGCGCTGCCCAGAGCAACCAGGAATTTCCTGCCCACGGGCTTCTCCTCTCTGGACTCCCCGCGACTGCCGGGGCCAACTGTCATCTTTCGGGTAGTGTTAGCGCTCACAAAGTTCACGTCAACACCAGAGCCGAAATACCGGTGTCACGGTCTCGTAACGGAGCATCCAGGCGAGCGTAGTCATGCGGTCGGTCAGCGGGAAGTGGTTGACGCGACGACTCACCGTCATCGGCGCGACCCCGCACAGAGCGGTGCCCGCCGACGACGACTGTCGTCAGCGGGCACCGGCACTTCCGAGGATCAGGTGGGTTGCCCCGACCTGGTCGGTCGGCCGACCCGATCGGCTATCGCCGCGTCCACCGCTGGTTCGCCGCCCCGGTGCAGGTCCAGAGAAGCACCGTGGTGCCGTTGGCCGTGGCGTTGTTGTTGACGTCCAGGCAGAGCCCGGACTGGGCGCCGCTGATCGTCCCGTTGGCGTTGATCGCCCACCGCTGGTTGGCTCCCCCGTTGCAGTCCCAGATCTGCACCTTGGTGCCGGCAGTGGCGTTGAGGGGTGCGTCCAGGCACTTGCCGAGAGCCTGGAGGGTCTGCCCGTTGAGGGTCCAGTTCTGGTTGGCGGCGCCGTTGCAGTCCCAGATCACCGGCTGGGTGCCGTTGGTGGTGTTGCTCTGCGGAACGTCCAGGCAGCGGCCGGAGGCGGCGCTCGCGAACGCGCCCGACGTGGTCGGCGGCGGAGTGGTCGTCCCACCACCGCTGACCCGGAACACCACGGTGCCGTGCGCGGGGACGCTGGCACTGATCGTCCCGCTGCTGGAGCTGGTGCCACCCGTCCACGCGTCCACCAGCGTGAACGACGAGCCGGACTTGCCGACGGCCGCGGCTGTGGTCGAGATCGTCGTCGTCGAGCCGCCCTGGTTGAACAGGGCGACGGCGACGTCACCGTTGGCGAGGGGCTTGGCCAGCACCCGACGGGTGCCGTCGAAGGACACCTGCGTCCCCTGCAACCCGAGCGAGTCCTGGTTGATCGCGATCAGGTTGGCGTTCTTGAGGATGGTCTGCGTCGCGGAGTTCATGTTCCGCACGTCGTTCCCGGCGATCAGCGGAGACGCCATGATCGCCCACATCGCGAAGTGGCTGCGCATCTCCGTGTCGTTCATGCCACCCCGGCCGACCTCCATCATGTCCGGGTCGTTGAACCCACCCGGCCTCGCGTAGGACGCCAGCGGGACGGTCACGTTGATGATGTTCTGGATGCCCATCGGGTAGCCGTTGCTCTGACCGGTGTCCCACGCGTTGGTGATGTCCTCGGTGGTTCGCCACATGTTCGCCACGTCGCCCCAGTTGCGCTGCGGGCCGGTCTTGGCGTGGATGCTGTTCGGGTTGATGCTGTAGACGATCGGTCGGCCGGTCGCGGCCAGCGCGTCACGCATCTTGGCGAAGGTGGTCACCTGGTCGTTGATGCTGCCCTCCGGCGAGCACCAGTCGTACTTGAGGAAGTCGACGCCCCAGGCGGCGAACTGGCGCGCGTCCTGCACCTCGTGGCCCCGGCTGCCGGTCGCGCCGGGGTAGGCGCCGAAGTACTGCGCGCAGGTCTTGTCGACCGGCACCTGATACAGGCCGAACTTCAGGTTCCGGGCGTGCAGGTAGTCGCCGAGCGCCTTCATCCCGCTGGGGAACCGGCTGGGGTCGCCCTGGATGTTGCCGGAGCTGTCCCGGTTGGGGTTGAACCAGCAGTCGTCGACCACGACGTAGTTGTAGCCGAGGTCCCGCATACCGCTGCTGACGATCGCATCGGCCGTCTGCCGGATCAGCGCCTCGTTGATGTTGCAGCCGAACGAGTTCCACGAATTCCAACCCATGGGGGGAGTACGCGCCACCCCGTTGTCCAGTGCCTGCGCTGCGGGGGCGCGCAGGCCGACCAGAGCGCCGGCGAGCAGCACTCCGGCCGCCAGTACGCTCCCCCAGCGACGACCTCGGGTTATGCGGTTCATCGAGCCTCCTTGTCGGTGGCGCCCGCCCCTGACTACGATCTTGGGTCGCTGGGCCTATTGCTGGACGCCAATATTGTTAGCGTTAACAGAGACGCCCATCATGTTACGGCGACATTTCATGAGGTTCAATACCTTGCCCTCGGTGCATTGCCGAGCATCGATAGGAGTGCTCTGCGGCAATCCAACCGCGTCCGTCGACGGACGAGCGTCAGCGACGCGGTGGCGCGACGCTCTCGCGGGAGACCAGTGTCGGGGCTACGGTCTGCCGTAGTGCCCCGCCGGTGCCCGACTCGATCTGGCTCAGCAGCATCTGCAGGCTCGCCCGCGCCACCGCGTCGAAGTCCGGGCGAACGGTGGTCAGCGGTGGAATGAAGTACGCCGCCTCGGGCACGTCGTCGAAGCCGACGACGCTGATGTCGTCCGGCACCCGCTTGCCGAACTCGTGCAACGCCCGCAGCACGCCCAGCGCGAGATGGTCGTTGGCGGTGAAGACCGCGGTGACCTCCGGCATACGCGCCAACATCTGCCCACACCGGTAACCCGAGGCCGCGGACCAGTCCCCCGGCATCAGCGGTGGCGGAACCAGCCCGGCGGCCAGCAGAGCCTCCCGCCAGCCGTCGATCCGACCGACGCTGTCGAACCAGTCGGACGGGCCCGAGACGTGCCAGACGGTGCGGTGCCCCGCGTCGAGCAGATGTTGCGTCGCCGCCCGGGCACCCGCCACCTGGTCGACAGTCACCAGTGGCACCGGTCGGCTCGGGTCACCGTCGACCGTGACCAGCGGGACATCCTTCGGCAGGCGTTCCAGCGCCTCACCGGCCGACTCGACCGGCGCGATGACCACGATGCCGGCGACGCGGTGCGACAGGTGCCGCTCGACGGCCGCCGAGATGGACCGGTGGTCCAGGTTGCGGACGCTGCCGACGCTGACCGCGAAGCCCTCTTCGGCGGCCGTCTGCTCCAACGCCGCCAGCAGTGACGCGGGACCGTAGAGCGTCGTGTTCTGTGCGACCACGCCGATGACCTGCGATCGACCGGTCACCAGCGCGCGTGCCGCGCCGTTCGGACGGTAGCCGAGTTCGGCGATCGCCGCGCGAACCCGGAGCCGGGTCTGCTCACGGACGTTGGGGTGCCCGTTGAGCACCCGCGACACCGTCTGATGGGAGACACCGGCGAGACGAGCAACGTCCGTCATCGCGGGACCGTGGACGGCCATTTCGCTCCCCCCGCTGCATCTCCGGCCCGCAGCCCGTCGACGTCGACTGGAGCGGCCCGGCCCGATCCCCCTCGCTCAGTCACCACGCCGGTGCTGAATCCCAGGTGACCAGCGCTGGATCGCCGACAGTCTACGCCAGCCACCGCCCCGAACACGGGACGGCGGTAGGGGGTCCGCGCAACGCGCCAGAGCCGCGCAACGCATCCCCCACCTGGAGTACGCGGCAAGGCGGCGTACTCCGTCGTTGCCAGACGCCACGCCGGCCTGCCCTGCGCTCCCTGGACAGAGCGTGGAGCAGGCCGGCGACGGCATCACGCGGTGGCGCGGGCTCGACGGGCCGGCGGGCACGTGCGCGCCCACGCCACCGGATCAGACCGATCCTGTTGTGACTGGTGTCACGGCGTTGTCAGGTCGAATCGGCGCACGGTGACAGCGCCACCGAGCGCCTGGGTCGCGTGGTTGAAGATGGCGAACCGGTAGCCCATGAAGAACTGCCAGTTGTTCGCCAGGGTGAGCGCGTTGCCGAACGAGGTGAAGTTGACCCCGTCCGTGCTGTACGAGAAACGCGCCTGCCGGCCCGACCCGGGTCTGATGTCGGCGTTGGCCCGCAACCAGATTCGGCCACCCGAGACAGCGGTGCTCGCCACCTCGCTGCCGGTGCTGGTGGTGTTCCAACTGCCGTCCATCGTCAGGCCGTTCTGCATGACCAGACGTGTCGACCCGTTGTCCCGTCGGACCCCGATCCAGGCCGACGAGTTGCGCAGCACCGCCAGGCCGGTCCGGTCACCGTCGCGCATCGTGGAGTAGTCCAACTCGATCGTCGCGGTCGAGGTGGGGCCCTGGATGCGGTGGGTCAGCGTGTTGCGCGCCTTGTACAGGTCGCCGGTGACGGTGGCGGTCTGCAGGTTCAGCCCGTTGTTGACCGCCCACTTGCTGTTGTCCGGGTTGTGGTTCCACTCCCACTGCGGGCCGAGGGTGGTGCCGGCGAACGTGTCGGTGCCGGTCAGCGGTTTGACCGCACGCGGCGGCGCGGGCAGGTTCGGCTTCGGGTACGAGGTGCCCCAGGTGCCGTTGACCGTCTGCAGCACCGGCCAGCCGTCGCCGGTCCAGGTGATCGGGGCCATCGCCGGCATCCGACCACCGGGGTACGCGTCGACGAAGGACATGTAGTACCAGTCGCCGTTCTGGGTCTGCACCAGCCCACCCTGGTGCGGCACACCGCCACCGGAGATCGGGCCGGGCAGGTTGAGCAGCACCTGACGCTGCTCGTACGGGCCGAACGGGCCGTTGGTCGACTTCAGCACGTACTGGCCGTTGGCCGGGCGGGTGAGCCAGATGTAGTAGGCGCCGTTGCGCTTGTAGAACCGGGCGCCCTCCAGCGTGCCGATGCTCGACGGCGTGGTGTAGACCTGCTGGGCGCGAACCTGCGACTTCCCGTCCGCGGACAACTGCGCCACGCTGATGGTGCCGTTGCCGTACGCCACGTACATGGTGTCGTTGTCGTCGATCAGCATGCCGGCGTCGTAGTAGCAGTTCGGGATGGTGGTGTGCTTGCTCCACGCACCGTCGACGGCGGACGCGGTGTAGATGTGGGTCTGCGCGAAGTCGATGCACCCGGCCCAGTAGTACGTCCGGTTGCTCGGCCGGTAGTTCAACGTCGACGCCCAGATCCCGTCGACGTACGCGTTACCGCCGCTCATGTCGTACTTCGAGCCGAAGTCGAGTCGGGGCACCGAGTGACCGGCGAACTCCCAGTTCACCAGGTCGTACGAGCGCAGCACCGGCGCTCCCGGCGAGTAGTGCATGGTGGACGCCGACATGTAGTAGGCGTTGTCGACCCGGATGATGTCGACGTCGGCGAAGTCCTGCCAGACCACCGGGTTCGAGTACGTGCCGGACGGCGGTGGCGTCGTGGGGTCGGTCCCGCCGTCGACGCGGACGAGCTGCCACTGCTGGTTGGCGCCGCTCCAGTCGTCGTACTGCACGATGTTGCCGCCGTCGGCGGTCGAGGCGCCCTGCACCTCCATCGCCTTGTTGCTGTTGCGGTTGATCAACCGGACGTACCCGCCGTCCGAGTCTGCCAGCCGGAACTGCTGGTTGGTGCCGTTGTTGTCGGTCCACTGCACGACGCTGGCGCCGTTGGCGGTCGAGCGGCCGGAGACGTCCAGCACCTTGCCCGACAACCTCGACTTGAGTCGGTAGTAGCCGCCTCCGGAGTCGACGAACTGCCACTGCTGCTGGTTGCCGTTGTTGCGCGTCCACTGGGTGATCCGCGCGCCGTCGTTCGTCGCCAGGTTGTACACGTCCACGGCCTTGCCGCTGTTGCGGTTCACCAACACGTACCAGGCGCTGGTGTCGACGGTGGCCGCTGACGCCGGCGACGAGGCGACGGCTACGGCCGCGCCACCGACCACCAGTGTCATAGCGGCGACGGCGAGTCTCGACAGCCACCCGCGCCGACGTGGCGCACCTCGGGGAACCCGACCGATGGAAAGCATGATCCTCCTCTGCTGACGCGAACCGAGCGGTCTGGGTCGGCGTCCGCGGCACCGGGCGGGGCACCGAGTTGACCCGCGTCCGACCTTGTGATCGCTAACACCGCCAGCCCGACCGTCGCGGCGACGAGGTGCCGCAACCGAGGGGGTGCAACGCGCGCATGGCCGGACAGTCAAGACATCGACCATCTTGGCTATAGACTGTGAGCGATAACATGCTGTTAGTCAAGACGTAACACAGCCGACCCGCGTTCCTGCCAGGACCACGCGCGAACGGGTGGCCACCCCGGCCCGCAGGCAGGGATGGACCACCCGTTTCCGGACGCTCCGAGCGAATGGGTCAGAAGCCGCGCGCCAACCGGTAGTAGGCCTGGTTCCAGCGGATCTCGTCGGCGAAGCGGCGGGGCTGGGTGTCGGCGTCGATGACGACCAGTTCCGTGCGGCTCATCTCCGCCAGGTCGTGCAACTCCTCCACCCCCACCGCCTGCGACAGCACCGTGTGGTGCGGCGCGCCTGCGGTGATCCACGACTCCGCCGACACCGGCAGGTCCGGTCGCGGACGCCAGACCGCGCGGGCCACCGGCAGCCGGCGCAGCGGCTGCGGCGGAGTGACCACGTCGATCTCGTTGGCGACGAGCCGGAACCGCTCGCCCATGTCGGCGAGCCCGAGCACCACCGCCGGGCCGGGCGCGGCGTCGAAGACCAGCCGGACCGGGTCCTCCCGACCGCCGATGCTCAGGGGGTGGATCTCCACGTTGGGAACATCGGAGGCGATGGTCGGACAGACCTCCAGCATGTGGGCGCCGAGCACCAGCTCCTCGCCCGGGGTGAGGTCGTAGGTGTAGTCCTCCATGAACGACGTGCCGCCGTCCACGCCCACCGACATCGCCTTGAGCGTGTGCACCAGGACCGACGTCTTCCAGTCGCCCTCGCCACCGAAGCCGTAGCCGTCGGCCATGAGCCGCTGCACGGCGATGCCCGGCAGCTGACGCAGGCCCCCGAGGTCCTCGAAGTTCGTGGTGAAGGCCCGGAACCCGCCCGCGTCCAGGAACGTGCGCATGCCCAGCTCCAGGCGGGCCGCGTACCGCAACGAGTCGTGCCGATCGCCGCCGGGCAGCAGGTCGCCGCCGATGCGGTAGGTGTCCTGGTACTCCTTGACCAGGTCGTCCACCTGCGCGTCGGTGACCTGGCCGACCACCTCGACCAGGTCGTTGACGCCGTAGGTGTTGACCGAGACCCCGAACCGCAGCTCCGCCTCGACCTTGTCGCCCTCGGTCACCGCGACGTCGCGCATGTTGTCACCGAAGCGGGCCAGGCGCAGCGACCGCATCGCCGACCAGCCGAGCGCGGCACGTGCCCACGCCCCGACCCGGGCGGTGACCCGCGGGTCGCTGACGTGCCCGGCCACCGTCTTGCGGGCCACACCGAGACGGGTCTGGATGTACCCGAACTCCCGGTCGCCGTGGGCGGCCTGGTTCAGGTTCATGAAGTCCATGTCGATGTCGTTCCAGGGCAGCAGCACGTTGGCCTGGGTGTGCAGGTGCAGCAACGGCGTCTGCAACGCGTCCAGACCGGAGATCCACATCTTCGCCGGAGAGAAGGTGTGCATCCAGGCGATGACCCCGACGGCACCCTGGGCGGCGGCGTCCCGGCAGACCTGCAGGATCTCACTGCTGTTGGTCAGGACGGGCTTCCAGACCACGCGGGCGGGAATCTGCGGCGAGTCGTCGAGCGCGGCCGCGATCTGGCGGGACTGCTCGGCGACCTGCCGGAGCGTCTCCTCGCCGTACATGCCTTGGCTGCCGGTGAGGAACCAGATCTCGGGTTGGGTTTGTGGTGCCATGGGGTTGCCTTCCGCGAGAGGAACTGTCACTTGTAACGGATTCCGATGAGGCGCTGGAGGAGGATGAACGCGAAGAGCAGACCGCCGATCACGATCTTCGTCCACCAGGAGTTGAGGCTCCCATCGAAGGTGATGAGGGTCTGGATCACGCCCAGCACCAGGACGCCGAGCACCGTGCCGAACACGTAACCCGAGCCGCCGGTGAGCACCGTGCCTCCGATGACGACGGCGGCGATGACGTCCAGCTCCATCCCGACGGCGATCAACGGCGCGCCGGAGAGGGTGTAGAAGGACAGCAGGATCCCGCCGATCGCGGAGCACAGACCGCTGATGGTGTAGACGGCGATCCTGGTCCGCCCCACCGGCAGACCCATCAGCAGGGCCGACTGGGGGTTGCCGCCGATGGCGTACACGTTGCGTCCCAGCCGGGTGTAGGCCAGCACGTACGCGGCGACGGCGACCACGACGAAGGCGATCAGCACGCTGATCGAGACGAAGTTGCCCCGGGGATCACCGATCCGTTCCTGCGACATCCTGGTCCAGAACCCGTCCGTGATCGGGATGGACGAGCCGGAGATGAACGTGCACATCCCCCGGGCGAAGAACATCCCCGCGAGGGTGACGATGAACGGCTGGATGTCGAAGAAGTGGATGGCACAGCCCATCAGCAGGCCGAGCGTCGGCCCGATGAGCAGGGCGATGACGAGCACCAGCGCCGCCGGCAGGCCCTCCTGGAGCAGCCAGGCCGACACCATGGCCGTCATCGCCACGACGGACCCGACCGACAGGTCGATGCCGCCGGTGAGGATCACGAAGGTCATCCCGATCGCGACCACGAGCAGGAAACCGTTGTCGATGAAGACGTTGAAGATGACCTGCACGTTGGAGAACGCCTGGTACTGGGACACCCCGATGCCGTACATCACCAGCAGGAGGACGAGCGTGGCCAGGACCGGTATCTGCCGCCTCGGCAGCCGGAACCGGGCACGACCAGCGGTGAGCGATCCAGTGGTCATGCCGGTACCTGCTCCTTCGGCTTGTCGGCGATGGTGGTGGGCTTCGGCGCGCTGCGCCTGCGGCGGGCGAACCGGGCCCGGAAGGCCGGCGCCTGGATGAGGCAGACGGCGATGACGACGACCGCTTTGAACAGCAGCGAGGTCTGCGGTGAGATGTTCATGGCGTACACCGTGGTGGTCAGCGTCTGGATGATCAGCGCGCCGATGATCGTGCCGCTGAGGAAGAACCGGCCACCGGCGAGGGACGTACCGCCGATGACGACCGCGAGGATGGCGTCCAGCTCCACCCAGAGGCCCACCGCGTTGCCGTCGGCACTGGAGACGTTGGCCGTCATCATGAAACCGGCGATCGCGGCACAGACGGCGCTGAGCACGTACGCGAGGAAGATGACCCGGCCGGAGCGGATGCCTGCCAACCGGCTCGCCTCGGCGTTGCCACCCACCGACTCGACGATCATGCCGAGTGCGGTGCGCCGGGTGAACGCGGCGACGAGCAGTGCTGCGGCGAGGGCGATGAAGATGGCCAGCGGCAGGGTGAACAGGTGGCCCAGCCCGATCGCCCGGAACGGCTCGGAGTTGATGGTGATGATCTGCCCCTGGGTGATCAGCTGGGCGAGGCCCCGGCCGGCCACCATCAGGATCAGGGTGGCGATGATCGGTTGGATCCCGATCACGGCCACCAGCACGCCGTTCCAGGCGCCGAGCACGAGCGCGACGCCCAACGCCATCGCGAGGGCGGTCAGCACCACGACAAGGCTGTTCTGGTCGGACTGCTTGCTGATGTACATGCAGGCGATCGCGCCGCTGATCGCACACACCGACCCCACCGACAGGTCGATGCCGCCGGTCGAGATGACCAGGGTCATCCCCAGCGCGACGAGGATCAGTGGTGCGCTCAGCCGCAGGATGTCGATCGGCGAGCCGTACAGGTGCCCGTCCTTGAGCTCGATCGACAGGAACCCGGGCCGGTAGATCGTGTTCGCGGCGAGCATGACGACCAGCACGGCGACGGGCCAGAACAACCGGTGACCGGTCACCGCCCGGTAGCGGCCCATGGTGGCGTTCATCGGTCTGCCTCCTCCCGGTGGGACCCGCTGGCGATCGTCTGCATGATGCGGTCCGCGTCCAGGGTGTCGTCGTTGGCGAGCTGCGCGACCATCTGCCGGTCCCGCATCACGGCCACCTTGTGGCTGAGGCGCAGCACCTCCTCCAGCTCGGCGGAGATGAACAGCACCGCCATGCCGCCGTCGGACAACTGGGTCACGAGCTTCTGGATCTCGGTCTTCGCGCCGATGTCGATGCCCCGGGTCGGTTCGTCGAGGATCAACAGTCGCGGCTCGGTGATCAGCCACCGGGCCAGGAGCACCTTCTGCTGGTTGCCACCGGAGAGGTTGCGGACCGGCACCTCCGGGTCCGCCGGCCGGATGTTGAGTGCCTTGACGTACTTGTCGACCAGCTCGTCCTGCCGGCGACGCGGGATGGGCCGCAACCAGCCACGGGCGGCCTGCATGGCGAGGATCATGTTCTCGCGGACCGACAGGTCGGCGACGATGCCCTCCGCGCGACGGTTCTCCGAACAGAAGCCGATGCCATGGTCGATGGCCTGGGCGGGGGTGCGCAGGCTGCTCGCCGTGCCGTCCACCGCGACCTGACCGCCGTCGGTCCGGTCGGCGCCGAACAACAGCCGCGCCACCTCGGTACGCCCGGAGCCCAGCAGGCCGGCCAGGCCCACCACCTCGCCAGCGTGGATGGTGAGGCTGAACGGCTCGACCGCCCCCGCCCGGCCGAAGTTCGACACCGCCACCAGTGGGGTGCCCTCCTCCAGCGCGGCCAGGTCCCGGCGGGAGTGCTCCTCGATGCCTTCGAGGACGTCGAGTTCCTTGCCGATCATCTTCTCGACCAGGGAGAGCTGAGGCAGCTCGGTGGTCAGGTACTCGCCGACGAGCCCACCGTTGCGCAACACCGTGATGCGGTCGGCGATCTCGTAGACCTGGTCGAGGAAGTGGGTCACGAAGAGGATCGCGATGCCCTCGTCACGCAGGTGCCGCATGATGCGGAACAGCTGGGCCACCTCGCCGGCGTCCAGGCTGGACGTCGGCTCGTCCAGGATCAGCACCCGAGCCTTGATGTCGATCGCGCGGGCGATGGCGACCATCTGCTGGATAGCCAGGGAGTACGAGCCGAGCGGCGCACTGACGTCGAGGTCGAGGTCGAGGAGGGCAAGCAGCGCCCGGGCCCGGCGGCGAACTTCACCCCAGTGCACGGCGCCGAGTCGCCGGGGCTCGCGGCCGATGAAGATGTTCTCCGCAACCGAGAGATTGGTGCAGAGGTTCACCTCCTGGAAGACCGTGCTCACCCCGGCGGCGGTCGCCTGCATCGGCCCGCTGAAGGAGACCGGCTCGCCGTCGAGGGTGATGGTGCCCTCGTCGGTGTCGTAGACACCGGTCAGCACCTTGATGAGGGTCGACTTGCCGGCGCCGTTCTCGCCCATCAGGGCGTGCACCTCGCCGGGAAAGAGCCGGAAGTTGACGTCGTGGAGTGCGCGCACCCCGGGGAAGGACTTGCTGATCCCGGTCATCGTCAGGACCGGACGGCTATCCGTCATCCCATCAGACCTCTTCTGGGTTGTCGACACGGAAGGGCCGCCACCGCCCCGTGCGCCCGCCCGGTCGTCCCTGGGGATCGTCCGGGCGGGCGTGCTGCGGGATGGTCGCGGGCCATGCCCGGTCCGTTGCGGGTAGGGGGACGACGCGGCGGGGCCGCCACGCGAGCGCGGCGACCCCGGCGTCGGTCAGTACTTGCGGTTGGGCAGTGCTTCCTTGGCCTGCTCCTGGGTGAAGGTGGTCTCCTCGGTCTCGATCCGAGGCGCCACCTGCTCGCCAGCGTGCACCTTCTTGGCCAGGTCCATCAGCTGCGGGCCGAGCAGCGGGCTGCACTCCGCGATGAAGTTGAACTTCCCGTCGGCGAGAGCCTGCATGCCGTCCTTGACAGCGTCGACAGTGATGATGGTGATGTCCTTGCCGGGCACCTTGCCGGCAGCGGTGATCGCCTCGAGTGCGCCCAGGCCCATGTCGTCGTTGTGCGCGAACAACACGTCGATCTTCGGGTTGGCCTTGAGGAACTGCTCCATGACCTGCTTGCCGCCCGCGCGGGTGAAGTCACCCGGCTGGGAGGCGATGACCTTCAGGTTCGGGTTGGCGGCGATGGCCTCGGCGAAGCCCTTCTTGCGGTCGTTCGCCGGCGCCGCGCCGGTGTTGCCCTGCAACTCGACGATGTTCACCGGGCCCGAGGCGGTCTTCTTCTGCTCGACCAGCCACTCACCCGCGAGCCGGCCCTCCTTGACGAAGTCCGAGCCGAGGAAGGTCTTGTACAGGCTCTTGTCGGCCGAGTCCACCGAGCGGTCGGTCAGGATGACCGGGATGTCGGCGTCCTTGGCCTCCTTGAGCACGGTGTCCCACCCGGACTCCACCACCGGCGAGAAGGCGATCACGTCGACCTTCTGCTGGATGTAGTTGCGGATCGCCTTGATCTGGTTTTCCTGCTTCTGCTGAGCGTCGTCGAACTTCAGCTCGATCCCGGCCGCAGCGGCGGCATCCTTGATCGAGGTGGTGTTCGCGGTACGCCAGCCGCTCTCCGCACCGACCTGGGAGAAGCCCATCGTGATCTTGCCGTCGTCCTTGGAACCGCCGCCGCCGGTGTCGCTGTTGCCGCAGGCCGCCACGCCGCCGACGAGCAGCACGCTGGCGAGGACCGCGGCAGCGCGCCACGGAGCGGACTGCGTTCGCATCTTTCTCATCGGATCTCCTTGGCTCATGTGGTGGGAAACCGCGCCAACCGCCGAGGTGCGAAAGAGCGGCGTACGCGGGTGGTGCGTACTGGTGCGTGCTGGTGCGTCGGTGGTGCATCGGTGGTGCAGACCAGCGGGCTTCGACCTGGCCGAAATGGTCAGGAACCCGCGGGTGCGACTGGTTGTTGACCGTAGACGTTCTGGTAACGGTCATAAAGAGCATCGATGTCTGCCTGCGCCATCGGCACGGGCTGCCCCAGTGCGCGGGCCAGATGCGCGGTACGGGCCACGTCCTCGCACATGACCGCGGCCTTGACCGCGGCGCGGGCGTCGCGCCCGATGGTGAAGACGCCGTGGTTCTGCATCAGCACCGCAGGCGAGCGGTGACCGGCCAGCGTGGCGACGATGCCCTTGCCGATGTCGTCACCGCCGATCAGAGCGAACGGGCCGATCGGGATCTCCCCGCCGAACTCGTCGGCCTGGGCGGTGAGGTGGCACGGGATCGCCTCGCCGCAGGCGGCCCACGCGGTGGCGTACGAGCTGTGCGTGTGCACGACCCCACCGACCTCGGGCATGGCCCGGTAGACGTAGGCGTGCGCGGCGGTGTCACTGGACGGGGCGAAGTCGCCCTCGACGAGAGCGCCGTCGAGGTCACACACCACCATGTTGTCCGCGGTGAGGTCGTCGTAGCTGACGCCGCTCGGCTTGATCACCAGGAGGTCCTGGCCGGGAACCCGCGCGGAGACGTTGCCGGACGTCCAGGCGACCAGGCCGTACCGGGTCAGCTCGGAGTGCAGGCGTGCGACGGTCTCGCGCAGCTCACGGATCTGTCCGGTCACCTCAGTGCTCATGCGACCACCTCCAACGCGGCCTCGGGTGCGGCCGCAGCGGTTCCGGCTGCCGCGTTGCGGATAGCCCGCAGGCGCAGCATGACGTCGTTGCCGCCGCGACCGAAGTGGTCGTGCAGCGTCCGGTACTCGGCGTAGAGGGCGTCGTAGGCACGCGCCCGCTCGGGATCCGGTCGGTACACGGCCTCGTGCACCCGACCCATCGCCTGCGACGCCTCGTGGACCGAGGGGAACTCGCCGGCTGCCACGGCTGCGTGGATCGCCGATCCCAGCGCCGGCCCCTGCGTCGAGGCGATGATGTTCAGTGGCCGCTTGGTCACGTCGGCGTAGATCTGCATCAGCAGCGCGTTGTTGGTGAGGCCGCCGGCGATCACGAGGTCGTTCACCGCGACTCCGGCCTCGACGAACGCCTCGATGATCATCCGAGTGCCGTACGCGGTGGACTCCAGCAGCGCCCGGTAGATGTCCTGCGGCCGGGTGGCCAGGGTCATTCCGACGATCATCCCGCTGAGGTCGTGGTTGACCAGCAGTGAACGGTTGCCGTTCCACCAGTCCAGGGCGATCAGACCGTGCGCGCCGACCGGCTGGCTCGCGGCCAGCTCGGTGAGGCGTTCGTGCGAGTCGACGCCGGCCGGAGCCGCGTGCTCGACGAACCAGCCGAAGATGTCGCCGACACCGCTCTGCCCGGCCTCGTAACCCCACGCGCCGGGGCTGATGCCGCCGTCCACGACACCGCACATACCTGCCACCTCGGCGACCTGGGCGCCGTTGACCACGTGACAGGTCGAGGTGCCCATGATGGCGACGAGCCGGCCGGGCTCCACGGCCTGCGCGGACGCCGCGGTGACGTGCGCGTCGACGTTGCCGACGGCGACCGCGATCCCCTCCGGCAGGCCGGTCCAGGCGGCGGCCCGCGCGGTGAGCGAGCCGGCCCGGGCGCCCAGGGGCAGCAACGGACCGTCCAGCTTGGTCACGAAGTCGCCGAACCCGGGATTGAGCGCGGTCAGGAAGTCCTCACTGGGGTACTGACCGTCCTGAAGGATGCCCTTGTAACCGGCCGTGCAGACGTTGCGGGTCTCGGTGCCGCAGAGCTGCCAGACGATCCAGTCGGCCGCCTCGATGAAGCGCTCGGCGCGGTGGTAGACCTCGGGGTCCTCCTCCAGCATCTGGAGCCCCTTGGCGTACTGCCACTCGGCGGAGATCTTGCCGCCGTACCGGCCGATCCACGGCTCGGCCCGCTCGTGGGCCAGCGCGTTGATCCGGTCGGCGTGCGTCTGCGCCGCGTGGTGCTTCCACAGCTTGACCCAGGCGTGCGGCCGGTCGCGCAGCTCGGGATCCTCGCAGAGCGGGATGCCGTCGGCGGTCGTCGGCAGCACCGTGCAGGCGGTGAAGTCGATGCCGATGCCGACGATCGCGGCCGGATCCACCCCTGCGGCGGACACCGCCGCCGGGACGGCGTACCGCAACACGTCGCGGTAGTCCTCCGGGTTCTGCAGGGCCCAGTCCGGGGGAAGCGGTCGACCTCCCGGAAGCGCCGTGCTGATCACTGCGTCGCCGTACTCGTGCACCGCGGTCCCCAACTCGGCACCATCACCGACACGGACCACCAGAGCGCGCCCGGACAGGGTGCCGTAGTCGACACCGACGACATAGCGGTCGCCTGCTCCGTCCACACGGTTCATGTTCACCTCCACCGTTAACGGGGATAGTGTTAACGCTCACATCCAGCCTCGTCAAGACATCTACCCGCAACAGCTCCGTAACGGAACGCCGAAGGAGGGCCGACTCGGGAGGGTCGATAACGGACCGGCGCAAAAGGCGCGAATCCGGTGCCGGGCCTTTCCTCTGCACTCCGGGTGGGGTTGCCGCGCGGACCGGCCGCCGCCCGGATGCCTCTCGGCGGGCCGGACGGCAAGGTCCCACCCTCCGCCACCACGAGACGGCCGTCCGACGGCGACCGCGTGCCGCTCGCCGATGATGTTGGCGATAACATCATCGAGGCTTCGCGATCTCTTGATCGGATCTATGGAACCGGAGCCGACGGTCGCGCGGGCTCATCGGCGAGCGCCCCGGCGGGCGACCGGCGCATCTCATGATCGGACACCCGGCGGGTGTTATCGATAACATTCGACGTTTCGGTGGTGGCTGCGTCGGTCGCGTGCCCTCGGGTCGGACGGACGGCTCACGATCGGCCTCCCGCGCGCGGCGCCGTGGCGCGACGCTGGCAGTGGCGTGGCCACGTCGTGCGACCTGGTAGATCCACTCGCGTTCATTGAAATCGGGGGGTCCGAGGCACGGCGACAGGCCGAATTCATGAAACCCGAGTCGGTCAAGCCTTCGCGACGCCGCCAGCCCTGCACCACCTCGACCCCGTCCCGCGCGACGTGGCCAGGCGCCGGCGCCCCCCAGGGGGCCGCGCCGCCGGCTGTCCGTCGCGATGGCGGGGACACGAGCGCCGGTCAGGATCAGGTCGCTCGACTGCGGTTGTAGAGGGTCTTGGCCCAGAGGAAGGAGAGCGCGCTGATGACGACGCACCAGATCACCGCGATGATCCCGTTGGCACCGATCCCGGTGCCGAGGAGCAGGCCGCGGAGGGTTTCCATGACGGGCGTGAAGGGCTGGTAGTCGGCGAACCATCGAACCACGGTGGGCATGGAGTCGGTGGGGACGAACCCGCTGCCGAGGAACGGCAGGAGGATCAGTGGCATGGGCAGGTTGCTGGCCGTCTCGACACTGTCGCTGACCAGGCCGAGGGCGACCGACAGCCAGGCCAGCGCAAAGGTGATCATGGAGAGGACGCCGATGGCGGCGAGCCACTCGACCGGGTTGGCCGTGGGCCGGAACCCGACGAGCAGCGCCACACCGGTGACGGCCGCGAGGCTGAGCAGGGTCTGGACCAGGCTGCCCAGGACGTGTCCGGTGAGGACCGACGGTCGGAAGATCGCCATCGTTCGGAACCGGGCGATGATGCCCTCGGTCATGTCCATCGCGACCGAGATGGCGGTGCCCTGCGCCGCGCTGGCCACGGTGATGAGCAGGATGCCCGGCGTGACGTAGTTGGCGTACTGGGAACGGTCGCCGGTCGGCCCGAGGCCGGCGCCGAGCGTGCCACCGAAGACGTAGACGAAGAGCAGCAGGGTGATGACCGGGACGCCGACGAGCAGCAGGGTCATCGACGGGTAGCGCCGCATGTGCAGGAGGTTGCGCCGCAGCATCGTGCTCGAGTCACGGACGGCGAGGGAGAGGGTGCTCATCGCGCTGGAGCCCTTTCGTGGTCGGGGCGGCCGGCGCGGGTGTCCGGCTGGCCGGTGAGGGTGAGGAAGACGTCGTCGAGATCGGGGGTGTGCACGGAGAGCCCGGCCACGGTGATGGAGGCGCGATCGAGCTGGTCGAGCAGGGACCGCAGCGTGCCGACCCCGCCGTCACTCGGCACCTGGAGGGTGAGCGCGGCGTCGTCGCGGGTGGCGGCGGCGAACGCTTGGGCCGCCGAGTCGAGCCCTTCCTGATCGGCGAACTGCAACACGACGTGGCCGCCCGGGATGAGCCGCTTGAGTTCGCGCGGCGTGCCCTCGGCGATCAGCCGGCCGTGGTCGAGGAAGGCGACGCGGTCGGCGAGATGGTCGGCCTCCTCCAGGTACTGCGTGGTGAGCAGGATGGTGACGCCCTCGGCGACGAGGTTGCGGATGATCTGCCACATGGCCCGGCGGCTGCGCGGGTCGAGGCCGGTGGTCGGCTCGTCGAGGAAGATGACGCGGGGCTCACCGACCAGGGTCATCGCGAGGTCGAGCCGTCGGCGCATGCCGCCGGAGTACGTCGACACCGGCTTGCCCGCCGCCTCCACCAGGTCGAACTGGTCGAGCAGGTCGGCGATCCGTCGCCGGCCGGCCGCCTTGTCCAGGTGACACAGGTCGGCCATCAGGCTCAGGTTCTCTCGCCCGGTGAGCAGGTTGTCGACGGCGGAGAACTGGCCGGTGACGCCGATCAGTTCTCTTACGGCGTTGGGCTCTCGGGCCAGGTCGTGGCCGAAGACGCGGGCGTTGCCGCCGTCAGCGTTGATCAGCGTGGAGAGGATCTGCACGGTAGTGGTCTTGCCGGCACCGTTGGGGCCGAGCAACGCGAAGATCGTTCCCTCGGTGATCATGAGGTCGATGCCGTCCAGCACGACCTTGTCACCGTAGGACTTCCGCAGGTCGGTGGCGACGATTGCGGGTTTCGTGGAGCTGGTCATGGTCTCCTCTTTGCGGTCTGTGTGGCAGCGGATCAGGCGCGGCGGATCATGATGTCGCCGTAGGCGGTGTTCGCCCGGACCTCGACCGTCTCGTCGGTCTGCGCCGGGCTGTCGGCGGTTTCCAGGGCGTTGTGTACGCGGCCGTGCTTGGAGCTGACGTCGAGCCAGGCGGCGGTCCCCCGACGGATGCCGACCTCGATGGCCCCGTACGAGGTGTTCAGGTCGATCGATCCCCGTGCGACCTCGCCCAGCCGGAGGTTGCCGTAGGCGGTGCGTGCCGTCACCGAGGCCGTCGACGTGTCGAGGGTGATGTCGCCGTAGGCGGTGTTGACCCGCACGTCGCCGCCGCTGCGGCCGATCCAGCAGTCGCCGGAGGAGTTCTTGATCTCGACGGTGCCGTCGACCGCACCGATGCGCACCTTGCCGGACGAGGCCTTCACCCGGGCGTCACCGGCGACGCGCTCCACGGCGACCTCACCGTGGCTGCTGTCGATGTCCAACGGGCCGGTCTCGTCGAGCCGGATCCCACTTCCGGTCTTGATCCGGCACTCGCCGAGCCGGCCCTCGCAGCGGAATGCCGCCCACGAGGACTCTGCGTGCACCCGCGACCCGGTCGGCAACTCGATCAGGACGTCGACCGACGGGCCGGGGCCGAAGCCGTAGCGGCGCCAACTCTTCGACACCCTGATCAGCAGCTTTCCGGCGGCGTACTCGACGGTGCACTGTTCGGCGGTGCTCACGTCGGCCCTGCTCGACGGGTCGCGGGGCCGCACCGTCACCACCGTGTCGGTGCGGTCGGTCGCGCTGATCCAGACATCCCCGACGGGCAACTCGATCTGGACGGAGATGGGCTCTGGCGTTTCGAAAACAGGCATGGTGGTCTCCCGAAAGGTGGTCGGTGAATGTCGCCGCTGGTCAGCGGCACGAAAACAAAGGGGTACGGGGGGTCAGCGGGCCCAGCCGGTGAAGTGCTGCCCGGAGCGCGGCTCCACCCGCCGGGGTGGACGACGTTCGGTGTCGCCCGCCCCGATGGCACCGGCGACAGCTCGCACCAGCCAGGCGTTGACCGACAGCCCGGCTCGCCCGGCGGCCTCCTCGACGCTGGCCTTCAGGTGGTCGGGGAGCCGGAGGTTGATCCGTGAGGTGCCGCCGTCGTCGCCGTCCGGTGGGAGCACCGGCGCAGGGGGTGCCTGCGGCCCGGTGGCCTCGCTCGGCTCGTCGAGCGGCGGGGTGGCCGGGGTGACCACGAAGTCAGGCTCGCGCCCACGCAGCCGGACGTGCACCGAGCCCGGTGCCAGCTCGCGGGTGATCTCGTCGGCTGCGTCAGACAGTGCCTCCAGCAGGGTGAGTCGGGTAGCGGCCTCCAGTTGGGCGAAGAGCCGCTCGGCCAGCGCGCGGCCGTCCGCGTCGACGCCCTCCGCAGCCACGGCGAACTCGTCACGCAGGTTCTCGACGTATGACCTCAGCTCCATGGCACCATCATGGCACCACTTTGGCTCAACATGCAACACCCATGGCTCAAGGTGATGCCATTGGCTCCGTCACGGTCCGGCCGGCAGGCGCTCAGAGGCCACCGAACGAGCGCCTGACCAGGCGATTCGCGTCTTCCTGGCTCAGTCCTATGGCCACGAGGAGGTCGCTGACCGTCGTACGAACCTGCGCCACCACCACCGCACCGGAGAAGCCGACGCCCTCCCGGTAGGCGTGACCGGCCGTCTCGACCGCCAACAGTGCCTGCTTGCACGCCCGGTCCGGCTCGTCACCCGCGGCGAACTCCCGCTTGAGCAACCGGACGGCCTCGGCGAGATCGGCGACCGCCCTCGGCAGCGGCTCCGGGACCGGTTCGCGGTCCTCGATCAGAGTCACGGAGCGACGGATCAACGTTCCGCTGTTGCGCATCGTCCGGTCGATCGGCTCCGCCGCCTGCGCGTAGCGGCCCACCGGCCCGCGTCGCTGGTGCCAGTGCACCGGTGACAGGGTGCTGGCCTCCCGGGCGCCCTGGGTCGCCTCGACGAACGCCTTCAGCGGGCCCTTGTTCTGCCGCAGCTCGCTGCGGGCGGTACGCGCGCGGGCGGCATCACGCTCGGCCAGCGCGTCGGCGGTGGCGTCGAGCTGGGCGGCCAGGAGATCCAATGCCGGGCGCGCGGCCCGGTTGAGCACCCGCAGCGGGTTCAGCGGCAGCAGCACGGCGGTGACCAGCAGCGCCACCCCTCCCCCGACGAGCGCGTCCACGAACCGGGGAACCTCCAGATCGCGGATCGACGGGCTGAGCGTGGCGATGAGCACCGCCGTCGCCCCGGCCTGGATCACCACCGCGGCACTGCCCGCGAGGAACAACGCGACCATGATCGCCAGGACGACGATCAGGGAGAGCTGCCACCAGCCAGTGCCGATCACCAGGAGCAGCAGATCGCCGATCAGCACCCCGACGGTGACGCCGAGGATCAGCTCGACGGTACGACGCAGCCGTTGACCGACGGACGCGGCGAGGGTCGAGACGGCGGAGATCGGCGCGAACACCGGCTGCGACACGTGCAGCAGCTCGTGCGCCACGAACCAGGACAGCGCCGCGGCCAGCCCGGCCTGCAGGGCGAGGCCCCCGACGGCGCGTACCCGACGGAACCGCTCCCGCACCGTGTCCAGCGCACGGTCCCACAGCCGGGCCACGGTGTTCGCCAGGCCGCCGTGGGCGATGTCCCCGGCACGTGCCGGAACGCCAGCGTCTGCTCCGCGCCGACCGGCAGCGACCATGGCCGCACCTACCCCGCCCTGGTCGGATCAATCCCCTCCCCCGCCGATCGATCGGCGCCAGCGAGCAGGCGCGCGACGGCCGAGCCGACGGTAGGCTCCACGACCGTGACGTTCGCTCGGCTGATCGACGAGCACCGCGACGAGCTGACCGCCCACTGCTACCGGATGCTCGGTTCCTTCCACGACGCCGAGGACGCGGTGCAGGAGACGCTGACGCGGGCCTGGCAGAACCAGCACCGCTACGAGGATCGCGGCACTCTGCGAGCCTGGCTGTACAGGATCGCCACCAACCGGTGCCTGAGCATGATCGAGGGTCGGGGTCGCCGCCGGGAGCTGCCGACCGACCTGACCCCGGGCGCCGCCGCGGTGGCCGAAACGGCCTGGCTCGGGCCGTACCCGGACCGACGCTCCCTGCCTCCGGAACAGCGGGACCCGGCGCAGCGGGTGATCGACAGCGAGCACCTGGAGCTCGCCTTCGTCGCGTCGCTGCAACACCTGCCCGGCCGACAGCGGGCCGTGCTGCTGCTGCGGGAGGTGCTCGGCTACCCCGCCGCCGAGGTGGCCGACCTGCTCGGCACCTCCACCCCGGCGGTCAACAGCGCCCTGCAACGCGCCCGACGGGTCGTGGACGCGCTGCGCCCGACCGAGAGCCAGCAGGCGGAGCTGAGCAGCCTCGGCGACGACACCGTGCGCGAACTGGCACGGCGGTACGTGACCGCGTGGGAGCGCGGCGACGTCGAGGCCATCCTGGCGATGCTCACCGACGACGCCCGGTACTCGATGCCGCCGCTGCCTCGGTGGTACGAGGGCCGCGACGCCATCCGCCAGTTCCTGCTGGACGGCCCGTTGGCGGTGCGGTGGCGGTTCGTCCCGACGTACGCGAACGGGCAACTCGCCTTCGGGACGTACCTCTGGAACCCGGAAGCGTCGGTCTTCACGGCGGCGGCGCTGGACGTCGTCGCGCTGCGCGGCGACCGGATCGCCGAGGTGGTGTCGTTCCTGACCCCGGAGACACTGCCCATGTGCGGTCTGCCGACCCACCTGGACCAGGCTGAGCAGATCCGGTCGGCACACGGCGATGAGTTTGTCGCTCCGCGCAGGTTGTAGAGGTGAGAGCAACCCGACGCACGAGGGAGCACCATGGTCGACGACGAGACACAGATCCGGGAACTGATCGAGCGGTGGGCGCAGGCTGTCCATGCCGGTGACCTGCCCGGCGTCCTCGCCTGCCACTCCGCGGACATCGTCATGTACGACGTACCCCCGCCGCATGAGGGGGTCCGGGGCATCGAGGCGTACGAGCGGACCTGGCCCGACTTCTTCCGGTGGCAGGCGTCGGGGGCCGTCTTCGAGCTGACCAGCCTCGACATCACCGCGGGCGACACCGTCGCCTACGCCAACGCGCTGCTGCGCTGCGGCACCCCCGAGGACCTCGCCAGGCGGCCCGAGCTCCTGCTGCGCCTGACTCTCGGGCTGCGCAAGGAGAACGGCTCGTGGGTCGTGGCGCACGAGCACCACTCGTTCGCCGACGACCGCGGCGCCGACGACCGCGAGACCTCCGAGCGGGAGGTGCGGTCACTGCACGAGCGCTGGTACGAGGCCACCGAGGCGAAGGATCTCGACGGGATCATGGAGCCCGTCGCCGCGACCGTCGTGTCGTACGAGCACGAACTGCCGCTGGAGTACGTCGGCCACGACGAGGTTCGCGAGGTCTGCGCCAACGGTCTCGACGTCAGCACCGGCACCGTCACCTGGATCGTTCCGGACCTGGCGGTCATCGTCCGCGACGACCTGGCCGTGTCGTGGGGCCTCAACCGGATGACCGCGCAGCAGCCGGACGGCACCACGATCGTGAGCTGGTCGCGGGGCACCCGCGTCTTCCAGCGGGCCGGTCGGGGCTGGGAGATGATCCACCAGCACGTGTCGTTCCCCTTCGACCCGGACACCGGGCAGGCGAGGACGGACCTGACACCCGACCGGGAGCGCTGAGCCTCGCCAACGGTCACCGACCCGCTCCCGTCAGCTCGTGCGGTTGAGGCAGTCCGAATCGGGTAGACGGGGCCGCCGAGCGCCTCGGGGGGTCGTCGCATGGATCAGCGCGGTTGAGCGGGTCGGACATCCCCCGCGATGTCGTGGAGCTGCGGGTGCACGGCGTCTCGGGCGCCAGCGCCGCACAGGTGCTCGACCTTCAGCAGACGGCGCAGGTCGCGGGTGACCGCAGCGGTGGCTTCTACCGGCCGCGGCCCCGGTGCGAGGACAGCACCGGAGCGCATGGGGTGACGCTGGAGGCGTACCGCTGGGGTGACCTGCCGTCCGGGACCGTGGCCCGCACCCTGGCAGTGGTCTTCCTGCTGCCCTTCATGCTGGTCAACGTCGCGATCTGGATGCGCCCGGCGAACCCTCGCTCCGAGGCGGTGGTCAAGTCGCTGTGCCGGCTGCTGGCGCTCACACTCACCGTGCTGTACGTGCTCGCCATCGCCGGCGTCGCAGTGGACCTGGTCGGCTGGAAATGCCTCTCCTCGCCGCGCTGCCTGGCCGGGCGCAGCTGGTTGTCCTGGCTGAGCGGACGACCGGTCGGACTGCGACTGGCGGTGCTCGCGCTGGTCCCGGCCGCCGCGATCGGCCTGATCTGGCGGATCAGCAACCGCCCGGGTCGAACGTTCGAGGCGTTTCGCGCACCCGATCGGGAGTTCTCCGGGTCGCGGCTCGGCACCGTCGGTCAGTGGGACGCCGAGCCGCTGGTGGGCCGGCTGCGCTCCATCCACGTCGCCGCCGCGTTCGCGACGCTGGACCTCACCCTGCTCCTGGCCCGGGCCGCGAGCGGCGCCACGGCAACCACGATCACGCTGACGGTCGTCACCGCAGTGGTCCTGGTGGTCTGCGCGGTGCTGCTCTGCACGCCACCGTTGATCGACCGGGCCGCCGGGGACCAGCGGCTCGACCGGGTCACCCGTACGCTGCGGACCGCCGCCGTCGTCCTGACCGTCGTCGTCCTGGCTCACCTGGCGACCGGTCCACCGCAGTGGCACGAGGGGCACGGACTGCCCGGCTACGAGACGCACCTGGCCGGGTTGTTCGTCGCACAGACGGCGCTGCTGGCCGCTCTGGGCGTGGTGCTGCTCTGCCGCCGGAATCGCGGCGCCACCCCGCTGTTCGGGCTGGGCGCCCTCGTGGTCGCGGCCACCGGGATCAGCCTGGCGGTGGCCTACTCCGCGGAGTTGGTCTACCGGGTGGCGGACTTCCTCGATCGCGACGTGCCGACCGGGGAGGGCATCGCGACCGGTCCGCCTCGGGCGTACACCTGGGCGATCTACGGCTTTTTCCGGGCCCTGCTGGCCACCCTGATCGTCGCCGGCCTCGTCATCGTGCTCTCCCGGCGCAGTCGGCGCCGAGCCGCGGCGGCGATCGTCGCCCACGACTACCCGGACGCCCCGGCCGAGGCCGGGCCGCGACTGCGGCAGGTCCGGGACGCGATCGCGCGGGCTCGCTTCACCGAGAAACTGGTGCCGCTGGCCGTGCTCTACGGCTGTCTCACCGGACTCGCCACGGCAACCACCACCGTCGGCCTGCTGGGGCAGTTCCCGGCCGACGTCATCGAGCGGAACCTCGGTCTGCCCGCGGACTCGGTCATCTTCGGCATCGCGTTCGGCAGCTGGGTGATCGCGGCGATCATCCTCGGCCTGCTCGTCGGGGGCATCTTCGCCTACCGGACCGTGCCGTTCCGTCGGCACATCGGTGTCCTCTGGGACCTCGGCACCTTCTGGCCTCGGGCCGCCCACCCGTTCGCGCCGCCCTGCTATTCCGAGCGGGCCGTGCCGGAGCTGGCCCGCCGCATCACGTACCTCGTCGAGCGCGGCGACGCGGTGCTGCTCACCGGGCACAGCCACGGCTCGGTCCTGCTCGCCGCGACGGTGCTCCAGTTGCCGCCGCACGTCGGCAGTCGGGTCGCTCTGCTCACCCACGGGTCACCGCTGCGCCGCCTCTACGCGCGGCTCTTCCCCGCGTACGTCGACGACGCGGCGCTGCACGAGATCGGCCACCGGGTTGGTTGGCGGTGGGTGAACCTGTGGAGTGACGCCGACCCCATCGGCGGATGGATCTTCTCGGCTCACCGGCCGCATGCGCCGACCGGCGCCAGCGGCCCGGCCGCCACCGTCGATCGCCGGTATCGCGACCCTCGCGACGTGGTGACGCCGCCCAGCGACAGCCTCCCCCCACCCATCCAGGGACACTGGCCGGGCGAGTCCGACCAGCACTTCACCGAGGTGGTCCGGGAGTTGGTGCAGCGTCTCGGGCGAGCCGATCCGCCAGACACCCCGACGTAGCGTCAGCGACCGCCGGCCGTCCGGGCACGCCAGTCGTCGAGACGCGTACCGGCGATGCGGGCGCCGTCGGTGGGAACGAGGGAGCGTTCGCCCAGCTTGGCGCCGAAGTAGCGGGCGTCGGGGTCGGCCAACACCGAACGAGGGACCTGCCGGGCGGCGAGCATCGACCGGCCCAGTTCGTCGAGACGGAACTGCTCCGGGCCGGCGACCTCGACCACGGCGTTGGTCGGCGCCGCGACCGCGGCCTCGGCCACCGCAGCCGCGACGTCGTCTGCGGCCATCGGCTGGATGAGCACCGGCGCGAGGTGCGCGGTGTCACCGTCCGTGCCAGCGTCGATGATGCCCTGGAGGAACTCGAAGAACTGGGTGGCGTGCACGATCGAGTACGGGGTTCCGGACGCGACGATGAGCTTCTCCTGGGCGACCTTCGCCCGCATGTAACCGCTGTCCGGGATCCGGTCACAACCGACGATGGAGAGCGCGACGTAGTGGCCCACCCCTTCGTCCGACGCGGCGGCGAGGAGAGTCCGGGTGGACGTCTCGAAGAACTCCAGCACGGCCTTGTCCTCGAACGACGGCGAGTTCGACACGTCCACGACGACCTCGGCGCCGGTGAGCACGTCGGCGACTCCCTCGCCGGTCAGTGTGTTCACGCCGGTCTTCGGCGAAGCCGGCACCGCCTCGTGGCCCTGTCCGGCGAGGCTGTCCACGAGCTTGGAACCGATGAGGCCGCTGCCTCCGATGACGACGATCTTCATGGTCGTACCACGTCCTGTCTGCACCTGGTCGAATCGTGCTGCCAACCAGTAAGACGGAAAGCGTGCGCCGATGCAGGACAATCGCGGGAGAACTGTTCCACCCGCTTCCCGGAGGTCGACGTGGCTACGGTGTCCCACCCGGTGTTCGCCCGGGTCTACGAGCGGCTCAGCGTCGCCATGGACCGTGCCGGCACGGCGGAGTTCCGACGGGACCTGGTCGCCGGTCTGTCCGGCCGGGTGATCGAGGTCGGCGCGGGCAACGGGCGGATGTTCTCCCACTACCCGCCGGGGGTGAGCGAAGTCGTCGCTGTCGAGCCGGAACGCCGGCTACGGGCCGCCGCCGAGCGCGCGGCACCGACCGCGCCGGTTCCGATCAATGTCGTCGACGGCCTGGCCGAGAACCTGCCGGCCCGCGACGGCGAGTTTGACGCGGCGGTGGTCGCGTTGGTGTTGTGCACCGTGCCCGATCAGGCGAGCGCGCTGGCCGAGATCGGCCGGACGCTGCGCCCCGGTGGCGAGCTGCGGTTCTTCGAGCACGTCGCCGCGGACGAGGCCAGCAGGCTGCACCGGACCCAGCGGCTGCTCGACGCGACACTGTGGCCGAAGCTGTTCGCCGGCTGCCACACCGGCCGGGACACCATCGCCGCGATCACGGACGCGGGATTCGTGATCGAGGAGTTGCGCCGGTTCCATTTTCCGGCTGGCAGCAACAGCCCGTCCTCGCCCTGCGTACACGGGCGCGCGACCTGGCCGGCAGCCCGATAGTGGAGGCGGCCGACCCGCTGCCCTGAGATCAGGCGGCGCGGGGCCGAGGCGGCACGGGTCGTCGTGGCAGTGGGCCGGGGTGCAAACGCGAGGCCGTCGAACGGGAACGTGAGACCCGATCCTCTTTGTACGGACGACTGCGGTCGATTATTCCGTTTTGCGGGCATTCACTCGGCGTGCGTGATGTGGTGGTCAGCGCCGCTTGTCGGTGCCATATCGGCCGTAACGCGCGCAGGACGCGGCTCACGAGACGCGTTCCCGCGAGTAGTACCCACGGAGGATGTTCTGTGACAGTGAAACCGAGACTCGGCCTACGGCGGCGGGTGGTGGTGCCGGCGCTCGCGGCCGGAGCCGCCGCGACAGTCGCGGCGAGCCTACTGCTCTTCAGCTCGACTGCCGCCAGCGCGCAGGAAGCGCCGGTGAACCTCGGGACGGCGGCGAACTTCTCCGTCCTGGCCGGGGCCGAGCCCACCAACACCGGCTCCAGCTTCCTGGCGCAGAGCCTCGGGCGGTTCCCAGGAAACACCGCGGCCGGCTTCGAAACGGCGACCATCGGCGGCGAGATCCACCTCGGCGACGCGGTCGCTCTCCAGGCCCAGAGCGACCTGACCATCGCCTTCAACGACGCCGCCGGTCGGACCCCGTTTACCAACCTGCCCGCGGAACTCGGCGGCAACACGCTCAACGAAGGGGTCTACCGGATCGGGGCAGCCCAGCTCACCGGACCGTTGACCCTCAACGGGCAGGGCGACCCGTCGGCCGTGTTCATCTTCCAGGTCGACTCCTCATTGACGACGGCGTCGAACAGCAGCGTCGTGTTGATCAACGGCGCTTCGGCCTGCAACGTGTTCTGGAAGATCGGCAGCTCGGCGACGATCGGCACGGGGACAACCTTCGTCGGCACCATCATGGCGCAGGCGGCGATCACGATGGCCACGGGCGCGACCCTCCAGGGCCGCGCGCTGGCACGAACCGAGGCGGTCACCCTCGACACCAACGTCATCAGCGCACCGGTGTGTGCGGGACCGACCGGTCCGCCCGGACCAACTGGCCCCGCCGGCCCGTCCGGCCCGCCCGGTAGCCCCGGAGCACCCGGCAGCCCCGGAGCACCCGGCTCTCCTGGCGCGCCCGGCAGCCCCGGCGCACCCGGTAGCCCAGGAGCACCCGGCAGTCCCGGTGCACCGGGAGCGCCTGGCAGCCCTGGAGCACCTGGAGCACCCGGCAGCCCTGGGGCACCCGGTAGCCCTGGAGCCCCGGGTAGCCCTGGAGCGCCGGGCAGCCCTGGAGCGCCGGGCAGCCCTGGAGCACCCGGCAGCCCTGGAGCGCCTGGAAGCCCCGGAGCGCCGGGCAGCCCTGGTGGCAAGGGCCCCATCCTGCCGGTGACAGGCGGCAGTGTGGTCCCGGCCATGACGGGCGTTGGAAGTGTGATGGTCGTGCTGGGCGCGTTCGCGTTCTTCCTCGCGCGGCGTCGACGTCAGGAGTCCTGATCGGTGGTCCGGCCGGTGAACTGCCGGCCGGACCACTCCAGGCACTCTCCATTCTGCGCTGACGCCGGCGGTGCAGCCCAGCCGGCAGCCATCCATGGTTGATCTTGACGGGCATCCTGCGATGAATCATCGTGATCAGATGACGTCGCGGGTGTGGCTGCACAGGGACAAGGACTTCCGCCCGGGCGTGGAACTCTTCCGTAGCGACCGGCACTTCTCACTGTGGTCGTACTCGGCGACCCACGGGCAATTGCTCTTGCGGGCGGATCAGCTGCCCGGAGTCGAGGGCCGACTGCCCACGACCATCGAGGTGCTGTTCAGCCCAGTCGAGGCGATGCGGATGCAGAGCGACTACCGAGGTCTCGTCCTCCGCTGCGCCACCGAGGACGAGGCCGCGCGGGTCGCGCGGGACACCTCCCACCACAGCCCCGAAAACGCGCGCGTGCTCATCCTTGAGAGCGAAGGTGTGACCGGGTACGTGGTGACTCTCGGCGTCGGGTGGAGCGAGGGCGTGCTGTCGTACCTGGAGCCGTCACTCTTCAACACCTTCAGCCGATACGACCCCATCTGGCCGACCAAGCCGCTCTCCGGCGTCGGCGGCGAGCTCGACATCGCCTCGCCACAGGAGGTCGCCGAGGCGTTCCTGGCCGGACTCCCCGAGGGCGTACGCAGGCCGCGACGGCACACCGTGCACCTGCTCACCGCGAGCATCGAGGAGGACGGCCGCCGAAGCCGCCACAACGTCGGTGTCTTCCTCACGGAGGCGGACGCCGAGGAGGCCAAGAGGTTGGTCGAGGCACACACAGCGACCTGCTGGGTCGAACCTCTCCCGGTGGTTTTCTAGGGTCCGCCGACGGTCTGTGGCTGGCTGTCGTTGGTCGAGGGCGGGCGCGGCTTCAGTTGCGGGGCAGGCCGGCCAGCCAGTCGTCCAGTTCCGCCGGGGAGCGCAGCAACACCACGGGCGGCACGGAAGCGTCGCTCCGCCAGGCCCGCATCCGCCGTCGCGTCCGACCGAACGCGGTGGCGTGCCACAGCAGGATCGAGTCCCCGGACAGCACACTGCCCAACGACTCACGGTTGCCGTTGCAGATCTCCTCACCCGTCACCACCCGGCGCACGGTGCGCCGCAGCAGCTGCCAGAACGAGCGCCACCGTGGATAGTCCAGGCCGACCACCAGGTCGGCACGGGCCAGCGGAACGTCTCGCCAGCCGTGGTAGGCCCCGTCGATGATCCAGCGGTCCCGTCGGCAGACCTCCTCGATCCGGCCGCGCTGCTGGGCGACGGGCACCTCGACCCAGCCCGGCTGCCAGACCAGGTCGTCCACCGGATACCAGGGCAGCCCGAGGTGGTCGGCCAACCGCGCCGCGAGGGTGGACTTGCCGGAGCCGTACACGCCGTAGATCAGGATGCGACGCGGTGCGCTCATCGCGGCAGCGTACGACGTGAAGGAAAAAATCGTTTGTCGTACCCGGCGCGCTCGGCGAGAGTGGCGTCCATGACGTACTGACGGACTCCCTCCCCCGCTCCGCCCCCGGTGACGCCTCCCGGCGGCGTGACGTCGTCCGTTTCCACCTTCTCAACGAGAAGTGAGTACCCCTTGTCTGAGCACCACCCCCCTCGGATTTCCACGCCCTCCCCCACCTGCGCCTCGGTCACGGTGTTCGCGTCGGCCGCGAGTTGGATCGAATCAGCTGCGCTCGCGCAGTGTCAGCAGGTGGCCGCCCTCGACGGCATGGTCCACGTTGCCGCGATGCCGGACCTGCACCCGGGCAAGGGCGCCCCCATCGGCGCGGCCATGGCGTCGACGGTGCTGTACCCGTTCCTGGTCGGATCGGACATCGGCTGCGGCATCGCCGTGTTCCCCATCAAGCTCAAGCGGGCCGTACCGGAGCGGCTGGCCTCCCGGTTCCCCGACCTCGACCGCGCCCTGGACCCGGAGCGGGACGCCGACGACCCGGCCTGGACCGTCGTTCAGGGCGACGTCCCGGCCGGTCACCTCGACGGCCTGGGGACCGTCGGCCGAGGCAACCACTTCGTCGAGCTGGCCCGTGTCGGCGCCGTCCTCGACCCGGGTCACGCGAGTCGGCTCGGGCTCGACGCCGGCGATCTCGTGCTGGTCGTACACAGTGGTTCGCGCGGTCTGGGCGAGCGGATCCTGCGGGCGCACACGGAGGCCCACGGCGCCGGTGCCGCCCCAGACCCCGCCGCCTACCTGGCGCGGCACGACGACGCTGTGCGCTGGGGTTCGCTCAACCGCCGGGTGCTGGCGGCCCGGGTCGCGTACGCGTTGGGGGCCGAGCCCACCGACCCGATCGTCGACCAGTGCCACAACCTGGTCGAGATCCGCGACGGGGTGTACCTGCATCGCAAGGGTGCGGCGCCGGGTGACGGCCGCGACGTCCTCGTCGCCGGGACGCGGGGGACGGCGTCCTACCTGGTGGCCGCCCACGCAGGGCCGGAGGCCAACCACTCCGTGGCGCACGGCGCCGGCCGCAAGATGTCACGCGCCGACGCGCTGCGCCGGGGCCGCGCCAAGCACACGGTCGAGGAGCTGCGCCGCACACCGGTGGGCTCGCTGGTGGTGTGCGGCGACCGTCAACTGCTCTTCGAGGAGGCGCCCACCGCCTACAAGCGCATCGAGCAGGTGATCGCCGACCTCGTCGAGCACCAGCTCGCCACGCCGGTGGTCACCACGATTCCCCTGGTCACCTACAAGACGCCCGACCTCGGGTCCACGGCGCGGTCCGACCGGCGGGGCCACCGCGGCAGGCGAGGCGGGTCGTGAGCACGCTCCTGCTGCTGTCCGCCGGACGCGGGCCGCGGGAATGCGCCTGGGCGCTGACCCAGCTCCTGCACCGCCTCAACACCGACGGCAGCCGGCGAGGTCTGACCATCCGGCAGGTCAAGGCCGTGCCCGGTGACCGGGCCGGCACCTACCGGTCGGTGCTCATCGAGATCTCCGGCGCCGACGCGGAGACGTTCGCCGGGTCGTGGACCGGGACACTCTGCTGGCAGGCCCCCAGCCCCTACCGGACGAACGTCGGTCGGAAGAACTGGTACGTCACCGCCCAGCCGCCCCGCCTCGACGCCGCGCCGACGACGTTCTCGGAGGCGGATGTCGATATCGTCGCCTGTCGCACCGGCGGGCCCGGCGGTCAGCACCGCAACAAGGCCAGCACGGCGGTGCGGGCGACGCACCGTCCGTCGGGCATCGTCGTGGTGGTGGACGAGGAGCGGCAGTTCAGCCTCAACCGCCGGATCGCCCTGCAACTGCTGCGGCACCGCATCGAGCAGGGCGACGAGACAGCGCGGCGTGCCGTCACGACCGCGCGGTGGCGCATCCACGACGATCTGGTACGCGGCGACCCCGTGCGGGTGGAACGTCCGGAGCCGCAGCGTCCGGGCCGCCGCGGCTGACGCGCCGGGTCAGACCTCCAGCACCGCGTCCGCGAATGCCTGCGGGGCCTCCTGCGGCAGGTTGTGCCCGACACCGCCGCCGATGGTCCGGTGCTCGTAGCGCCCGGAGAACTGCTTGCCGTAGACGCTGGGCTCCAGGTGCGGTGCGCCATTGGCATCCCCCTCCAGGGAGATGCTGGGCACGGTGATCTTCGGTTTCGCGGCCAGGCGCTGCTCCACCTCGTCGTACTGCGGCTCGCCGGCGGCGAGGGCCAAGCGCCACCGGTAGTTGTGGATGACGATGTCGACGTGGTCGGGGTTGTCGAGCGCCGCCGCGCTGCGGTCGAACGTCGCGTCGTCGAACATCCACTGGGGGGATGCGGTGTGCCAGATCAGCTTGGCGAAGTCGCGCCGGTTCCTGTCGTAGCCTTCCCGGCCGCGCTCGGTGGCGAAGTAGTACTGGTACCACCAGGCAAGTTCCGCCTTCGGCGGCAGCGGCACCTTGCCCGATTCCTGGCCGTCGATCAGGTAGCCGCTCACCGAGACCAGACCCCGGCAGCGCTCGGGCCACAGCGCGGCCACGACGTCCGCCGTACGCGCACCCCAGTCGAACCCGGCCAGCTTCGCGGTGTCGATGTGCAGGGCGTCCATGAGGGCGATGAGGTCGAGCCCCATGGCCGCCGGTTCGCCGTTGCGCATGGTGTCGTCGGAGAGGAAGCGGGTGGTGCCGTAGCCGCGCAGGTACGGGACGACGACCCGGTGGCCGGCGTTGGTGAGCAGCGGTACGACGTCGACGAAGCTGTGGATGTCGTACGGCCAGCCGTGCAGGAGGATCACCGCGGGCGCGTCCGGCGGCCCGGCGTCCACGTAGCCCACGTTCAGGACCCCGGCGTCGACCTGTTTCACCTCGGCGAACGACCCCGCACCGGCCACCGCGATCGACCTCTCCCCGCGTCCCGAACTGCTCCGACCTGCTGGCCCTGCCGAATGTAGGGGCCGGTGACGGGCCTGATGGCGCTTTGCGGCAAGGACCGCTGCACGGACGCCGAGCTGGGTATGATGCCGGCCCGAAGTCAGCCGGACGCCTGCCACGAACGCGGGACGCGAACCGGACGACGGTGGAGGTCGTGGGGCCGTCGGGGGATGACCGTAGGGTGAGTGCATGGCTGAGCGACCTCTGACCCTGATGGCGGTGCACGCCCACCCCGACGACGAGGCGACGAGCACCGGTGGCGTGCTGGCCCGCTACGCCGCGGAGGGCATCACGACGGTGCTGGTGACCTGCACCGACGGGCGGTGCGGCGACGGCCCCGGCGGGGTCAAGCCGGGCGACCCGGGGCACGACCCGGCCGCTGTCGTGGCGATGCGCCAGGCCGAGTTGGAGGCCAGCTGCGCGGTGCTGAAGGTGAGCCGCCTGGAGACCCTCGGTTACGCCGACTCGGGGATGATGGGCTGGCCGACCAACGACCAGCCCGGCGCGTTCTGGACGACGCCGGTCGCGGAGGCCGCGGGTCGGCTCGCGGAGCTGATCCGGCAGCACCAGCCGGACGTCATCGTCACGTACGACGAGAACGGTTTCTACGGCCACCCGGACCACATCCAGGCGCACCGGATCACCATGGCCGCCGTCGAGATGACCGACAGCCCGGCGAAGGTCTACTGGACCACCGTGCCGCGTACGGCGTTCGAGCAGTTCGGCCGGATCATGCAGGAGCTCGGCGTGGAGTGGTCCGAGCCGGACCCGGCGGCGGAGCCGATGCCGCAGCTCGGTCTGCCCGACGACGAGATCAGCACCTGGGTCGACACGAGCAGCTACGGCGGGCAGAAGTTCGACGCGCTGGCCACCCATGCCAGTCAGACCGAGAACATCTTCTTCCTGCAACTGGGCCGCGAGCGGTTCACCGAGCTGATGGGTGTCGAGACGTTCGTGCGGGTCCGGGACCGGACCGGCGCGCCCATCCCCGAGGACGACCTCTTCGCCGGTCTGCGCTGACCGCGCGGGTCAGCTCCCGTAACGCCACCAGGCATCGTCGGCCACCCGGTCGACGGTGCCTCGTTGCGTGGCAACAGCACGCTCACCGGCCTCCGAAAGTTTCGCCGACACACCAGGCGATCCCCCCGCAGGTCATATGACGAATTTCCGGAAGTTTTCAGCGTTGACGCCCGGACATAGACGGCCTTAACGTTTCGAGCAGGTTTCCGGTCACCGACCGGAACTACCGGCCCCTCGCCCGGACCAGGGCGCTCGATTCCGAACCCCGCTCCCCACCCGCCCACACCGGACCCGCACCTTCTTGATCGACACGTGTCGATCAAGGGTCTGGAAAGGAAGGCACATGAAGCTGAGACAGTGGACGACCGTCGCCGTGGTCGCCGTCGCGACCGTCGCGGCGTTGAACACGGTGCCGGCCACCGCGAGCCGGCCCTACGACCCCACGGCGCAGAGCCTCGGCGCCCTCGGTCTGCGCCACGGCCTCCACGTCGGCACCGCGGTCAACATGGATGCCCTCAACGACGCCGGTGACCCGCAGTACCGCGCGCTGGCCTCCTCCGAGTTCACCTCGGTCACCGCCGAGAACGTGATGAAGTGGGAGGTCCTGGAGCCCACCCGCGGCACCTACAACTGGGCGGCGGCCGACCAACTGGTCGAGTTCGCCAAGCGCAACCGGCAGAGCGTGCGCGGCCACGTGCTGGTCTGGCACAACCAACTGCCCGCCTGGCTGACCGCCGGTGTCGCCGACGGCTCCATCAGCAAGCAGGAGCTGCGCGAGATTCTGCGCAAGCACATCACCACCGTCGTCAACCGTTACAAGGGCAAGATCTGGCAGTGGGACGTGGTCAACGAGGCGGTCAGCGACCCGTGGGACACCCCGTCGACCCTGCACTACAAGGGCTTCTGGGCGCAGAACCTCGGGCCCGGCTACATCGCCGACTCGTTCCGCTGGGCGCGGGCCGCCGACCCGAAGGCCCTGCTGTTCTACAACGACTACAACATCGAGGCGTTCGGCTCCGGCAACCCGGCGGACGACAAGACCCAGTTCGTCTACGACATGACCAAGGGGCTGCGCGCACAGGGTGTCCCGATCGACGGCGTCGGCTCCCAGGGCCACCTGGGCACGCAGTACGGCAACTTCGACACCCTTCAGGTGACCGCCGCGCTGAAGAAGTTCAGCGGGCTCGGCGTCGCCACCGCGTTCACCGAGGTCGACGTCCGTAGTCAGATGACGGCAGGTGTCCAGGCCGGCAACTCGGAGGAGATCAACCCTCGGCTCCAGGCGTCGGCCGCCAACTTCAGCGTGCTGATGAAGGCGTGCCTCGCGGTGCGCAGCTGCCTGTCGTACACGGTCTGGGGTTTCAGCGACAGGTACTCCTGGGTGCCGGACTGGTTCGACGACCCGCCGGAGGGCCTGGCCACCATCTACGACGAGAACTACCAACCCAAGCGGGCGTACCAGGAACTGAAGTCGGACCTGATCCTCGCTGGACCGCCGTACGTCCTGCCGCGCAGCACGCCCAGGCCCCGCCGCTGACCCGCGGGCCCGGCTGATCCGACGGCACGTATGCCGGCGTAGGGCCGTGTGGGGCGCGGCGGAGCCCCACACGGCCCGTACGTCACCACGGACGTCGAGGTTCGACTCACGTTCGGACGTACCGGGCGGCCATCCGGACGCCATCGGAGGACTGGTGCCGGTTCTACCGGCTTATTGATGGTGTTGGTGTCACTATGGCAGGCGTGGGAACTGCGAAAACTGCCATGCCTGCGATCTCGCCGCTCACCGGCGACCCGATCAAGCGGGCCGATGCCGAGCGGCTTGCGGGGGTGCTGAAGGCCTTCGCCGATCCGGCGCGACTCCGGCTGCTCAGCCTGATCCAGTCCGCCCCGGAGGGTGAAGCGTCCGTCAGCGACCTCACCGCGGCGCTCAACCTCTCCCAGCCGACAGTGAGTCATCACCTGCGGATCCTCACCGAGGCTGGCCTACTCGAGCGGGACAAGCGCGGGGTCTGGGCGTACTACCGCCTGGTGCCCGCCGCGATCGCGCAGATCGCCGATCTGCTGACGCCGCCTCGAAAGCGGGCCACGAAGAAGGCCCGCTGACCCGGCGGCTGCCCCGTCACATCCGCTCCAGGGTGCGGATGCCGAGCAGGTGCAGCCCCTGCCGCAGGGTCCGGGCCGTCAGCTCGGCCAGCAGCAGCCGACTCTCCCGCAGCTCGTCCGGCGCGCGCAACACCGGGCAGCGCTCGTAGAACGCGTTGAACGCGGTCGCGAGCCGATGCAGGTAACCGGCGAGCTGGTGGAAGTCGAGGCTCCGCTCCACCTCGGTGACCACCGCGCCGAAGCCGAGCAACTCGACAGTCAGCGCCCGCTCCGCCGGCTGCGCGAGCACGATGGGGGCGTCCCTCCGCGCCTCCGTGCCGGCACGCCGGAACACCGACCGGATACGGGCGTACGCGTACTGGAGGTAGGGCGCGGTGTTGCCGTCCAGGGAGAGCATCCGCTCCCAGTCCAGCACGTAGTCCTTCCTCCGATCGGTGGACAGGTCGGCGTACTTGACGGCGCCGATACCGACGGCCCGCCCGATCTCGGCGGCGGCCTCGGCGTCCAGCTCCGGGTTCCTGCTCCGGGCCAGGTCGGTGGCGCGGGCGACCGCTTCCTCCAGCAGCCCGACCAGCTTCACCGACTCGCCGGTCCGGCTGCGCAGCATCCGCCCGTCGGCGCCGAGGATCGACCCGAAGCCCAGATGCTCGGCCCGGACCGGCGGGCACAGCCAACCGGCCGCCTGGGCGACGGCGAACACCATCGCGAAGTGCTGCCGCTGCGGTAACCCGACCACGTACAACAACCGGGTCGCTCCCAACTCACCGGTGCGCTGCCGCAGCGCGGCCAGGTCGGTGGCCGGATAGCCGTACCCACCGTCGCTCTTACGCACGATCAGCGGCAACGCTTCGCCGTCCCGCCCGGTGAACCCGGGTGGGAAGACGCAGTCGGCCCCGCCGCTGGAAACCAGCAGCCCCAACCGGTCCAGGTCGTCGACGACGCCCCGAAGCAGGTCGTTGTAGGCGCTCTCGCCCCGAAAATCGTCCTCGGACAACGTCACGTCGAGCAGGTCGTACACGGTCAGGAAGTACCGCTCGGACTGCTCCACCAGCAGCCGCCACAACCGCAGCGTCCGCTCGTCGCCGCCCTGCAACGCGACCACCCGCAGCCGCGACCGTTCCCGGAACGCCTCGTCGGCGTCGAACTTCACCCGTGCCGCCCGGTAGAAGCCGTCCAGGTCACCCATCGACAACTCGTGCGCCGCTTCGGCTTCACCGAGGTCGGCGAGGTGCGCGATCAGCATCCCGAACGGTGTCCCCCAGTCACCCAGGTGGTTGACCCGCACCACCCGGTGCCCGAGCCAGTCCAGCAGCCGCACCGCCGCGTCGCCGATGACGGTCGAGCGCAGATGCCCGACGTGCATCTCCTTCGCCACGTTCGGCGCCGAATAGTCGACCACCACGGTCTGCGGTGCTGCCGCCAGCGGCACGCCGAGCCGGGCGTCGGCTGCCAGCCCGGCGACCAGGTCGGCCAGTGCCCGGTCGGCGATGGTGAGGTTGAGGAAACCCGGCCCGGAAACCTCCGCCGACACGCAGACGTCGTCGAGCACCGCGTGCTCCAGCACCGCGGCGGCGATGTCGCGCGGTGGGCGGCCGAGCCGCCGGGCCAGCGCCAGCGGCGCGTCGGACTGGAAGTCCGCGCGCGGAGACCGCCGCACGAGCGGGTCGACAGGGGCGCCGGCCACCGCCGCGAACGCCGGTGCCAGCCGGTCGGACAACAACTTTTCAAGATCCATGAGTACGCCGATCTCACTCGTACCCGCGCCGTCACGCGAGTCGTTGAAGGGGGAGATGCGGGCGGACCGAGGACGACCAGCGGATGACCGGCGGCTCGATCCGCCGGTCGCAGGAAACAGGTCAGCGGGGGCGGGCGACGGATCGCCGGCGTCGCCGCGCACCGACCAGGACGTCACACGACGGTCCGGTGCGGTGGGCGCTCACGCTGGTCATGCGGGGCAGCCTAACGGCCCGACCGCAGTGGCGGCACCCCGTTTCCCGAGGCCCGGTCCGGCCTCCGCCCACTGTCGTTTCGGACGACTCGTCGCAGGGAACTGCGTCGGAACAGACAAGGGGTGACCATGAGCCGACACGTGACACTGCCGACCTCCCGTACGCGAAGTCTGCTTGTGCTGGTCCCGCTGCTCGGCAGCATCGCACTCGCGAGTGCCTGCACCACGGCTGAGGACTCGCCCGACGCGACCCCGTCGAGCGCGGCGCCGACGACCGCGGGGGCGGCAACGAACCCGAGCGACCCGCCATCGTCGAGCGCGAGCGCTCCGGCGACCATCCCGACGTCAGCCTTCGTCGAGCTGCCCACCGAGCTGCGGAAGTCCCCCCGACGGACGACGCCCGTCGAGGAGGCCCTGCCGAAGCTGTGCGCCAACGAGTTCGGCACCGGAGGTCGACAGGTCACCGCCAGCGCCGCGATGACCGTCACCTACAAGAAGGCCGGCGAACCAGAGACCAACGTGCCGCAGGGGATGATCCACCAGACCATCTTCACCTTCGAGGGCGACGGCGCCTCGGCGTACATGGCGCGCCTGCGTACCGCCGTGCAGGCGTGCCCCTCCTACGACCACTTCGGGAGCCCCGGCACCGTGAAGAGCCGGGCCCTGTCCGGCGTCGGCGACGAGGCGCTGCTGCTGGACCGGACGTGGGCCGGGACGAACCTGAACGGAGACCGCACCGGCGGCAGCTCGTCCAGCCAGATCGCCGTGGCGCGCGTCGACACCACGGTGACGGTCTTCGACGACCAGGGGTGGGAGGGCACCAACGGCGACCCCGCCATGGTGGACCGGGTCCTCCGCGACGGCGTACGCACCATCGACGCCTGGCAGCGGTAGATCAGGCGTTCCTGCTGGCGACAGCCGATCGAGTCAACGGTTGAAGGCGACGTAGAGCCCCAAACCGAAGTTCACGACCAGGATGATTGCGCCGAGGACGGCGAACCAGCGCTGCCATGCCGTCCACCGGACCGTCCGCTGGGATGTGACGATGTCCGCCTCCTCGACCCGGGCCGCGGCGATCCTCTCCCGCTCAGTGTCGTCCCGGCGATCCGAGGTAACGGTGGCGCGGAACGCGGCGGCATTGGCACGTAACTCCTCGGTGAGGGCATGCAGCGCCCGCGTCATCGAGTCGATCGAACCGTTGATCTGCCGCAGGTGTTCATCGTGCCCCTGCAGACGCTGCTCGATGCGTCCCGCGCCGAGACCGCGGTTGTAGGCAGCCGTGTTCTCGGTGTCCTCCGGGCCCGTCACGATGGTCTCACCGGTCGCAGTGGTGGGGCGCTGAACTCGAACACTGACGTGACCATTGCGTCACCCCGATCGGTGGATGCTTCAGTCGTACCACTCACAGACCACGAAAGCCACTGCTCGGATCTGACAAAACCGCAGGTCAAGACCGCTTTTGGCCAGCCGGCGCTGATCACGGGAGACAACTGCGGCGGTACGCCGGGCGGTGTGCGTACATCCCCTGGGGTAGGCCCATCGACATCGTCGGCATGACGACTCACGCGCACTTCGGTTCATACGCTGCGGCGGTAACCGTCGTGGGACCGAAGGGAAACGTGATGTCGATCCGTCGCCTGCTCACCGCCGCCGTTGCCGGCGCTACCGGGGCAGTCGCCCTGGCCGCGCCGGCAGCCGCGCACGCCTCCGTCCAGCCGACCGCCGCCACCGCCATGAGCTCCGGGCGACTCGGCGCCAGCGTGGGCGTACTGCTGGGGTTGGTCGGTGCGGTCATCGGCGGGCTGGCCCTGGCCCGCCCCGCCGGTCGCCTCGGCACCGGCTCCGGGCTGCTCGGCGCCGTCCTGGCCCTGGCGGCGGGCCTGCTCGGTCTGGCGCTCGGAGGGCTGGTGGTGGCCACCTCCGACAGCGGCATCGGCACCGGCAACGGGCGGGGCGGGGCGTATGTGGCCGTGGCGGTCGGCCTGGTCGGCGTGGTCCTCGGTGGGCTGGCGCTGGCCCGCGCCCGCCGCACCGGCCGGCTGGCCGCCTGAGAGTGGCTCAGGATCGGGTGAGCCAGCCGGGAACGGTCAGACCCGACTCATAGGCGAGGATCACCAGCTGGGCTCTGTCCCGCACCTGCGCCTTGGTCATGATCCGGCTGACATGCGTCTTGGCGGTGGCCGGGCTCAGCACCAGTCGCGCGGCGATCTCGTCGTTGGACAGGCCCGCGGCGACCAGTGTCAGCACCTCACGCTCCCGCTCGGTGAGCACGCTCAGTCGCGGCCCCGGGTCCGGATGCCGGACCCGGGCCGCGAACTCGGCGATCAGTCGACGGGTGATCGCCGGCGCGATCAGCGCGTCACCGCGGGCGACCACCCGCACCGCATGGATCAGCTCCGCCGGCTCGGTGTCCTTGACCAGGAACCCGCTCGCGCCGGCTCGCAACGCCCCGTAGACGTACTCGTCCAGGTCGAACGTGGTCAGGATGATGACGCGGGCATCGGTGCGCGCGACGATCTGCCCCGTGGCGGCGAGGCCGTCCAGCACGGGCATCCGGATGTCGATGAGGACGACGTCCGGCCGCAGCCGCACGGCGAGCCGCACCGCCTCCGCCCCGTCGGCGGCCTCACCGACCACCTCGATGCCATCCTCACCGTCCAGGATGGAGCGGAAGCCGGCGCGGACCAGGGTCTGGTCGTCGACGAGCAGCAGCCGGATCACGCCCGCTCCCCCACCGGCGTCGGGTCGGGCCGCAGCGGCAGGCGGGCGCGGACCCGAAAGCCGCCGTCCGGCCGCGTGCCCGTGGTCAGCGACCCGCCCAGCGCCCGGGCCCGTTCGCGCATGCCGAGGATCCCACTGCCGGGCGTGCCTGGTGCGCCGGTGCCGTCGTCCTCCACTTCCACCAGCACGTCGTCGCGGTCGGGTCGGACGCGGACCACCGCGTTGGTGGCGCCTGCGTGCCGGGCCACGTTGGTGAGTGCCTCCTGGACGATCCGGTAGACCGCCAGGTCGACCTCCGGCGGCAGCGCCGGGATCTCCGCGAACTCGGTGCGGATCTCCAGCTCGGAACGCCCCGCCGTGGTGATCAGGTCGTCAAGGCGGTTGAGGCCCGGCGCGGGCACGATCGGCGCCTCACTCTCCTGCCGCAGCACGCCCAGCGTCGCCCGCAACTCACGCAGTGTCTCCTTGCTGGTCTCCTTGATCGCGGTGAGCGCCTGCTCGGACCGGGCGGGGTCCGGTCGGTGCAACGCGGCACTGGCCTGCACGTTGATCAGCGAGAGATGGTGGCCGAGCACGTCGTGCAGCTCGCGGGCGATGCGCAACCGCTCCTCGGTGGCCCGTCGCCGGGACTCCTCCTCCAGCCTCTGCTCGGCGGCAACCGCCCGGGCCTGCGCCTCGGCGAGGTAGGCCCGGCGGTTTCGGGTCACCCCGACGATGACCGCGACGAGCCAACCGGCGTGCAGCAGCGTCGCACCGTTCCTGGTGTCCGGGGAACGGTTGCCGCTGTCGGCGACGGCGAAGGCGATCACCGAGGCGAGGCCGAGCCCGATGGCGGCCCGGAGATGGCCCTCGTCGACAACGGTGTAGAGCGCCACGACGAACACCAACATGATCGGGCCGGTCTTGTGCAACAACGCCCCGTACGCGCCGACGGCGACCAACGCCACCACGCCCACCGGCACCGGGTGGCGGCGGCGGACGTACAGCGCACCGGAGGAGGCCAGCACCGCCAGCAGCGCCGCCGACTCGGCTGCGGTGTCGATGCCGCGCGACTGCACCACCAGGCCGACGAGGGCCACCAGCCCGACGCCGAGCACCAGGCCCGCGTCCGCCGCCCGGCCACGCCACCGCGACCCTGACATGGTCCGAAGCCTAACCTCCGGCGCACAGGCGGGAGTACGCCCGAACCGTCGAACGTGGCCGGCGCTCGTGCCCCCTTTCCCCGCGTCGTTGTTCAGTGGGAGGTCGCGGTGCCCTGGTGCGGAAGCTGGGGCTCCCTGGTCAGGTTGGCGTCGTAGCCAGCGGCCTGGAGGGCGAACAGTTCGGCGTACCGACCGCCGGTGGCGACCAGCTCGTCGTGGGTGCCGGCCTCGACCAGCCGGCCGTGGTGCAGGACGAAGATCCGGTCGGCGTGGCGGACGTTCGCGAGCCGGTGCGTGATGAGGATCGTGGTGGCCCGGCCACGACGGTCGCGGATGGCCTGGAACAGCGCGTCCTCGGCTCGGGGGTCGAGAGCGGAGGACGGCTCGTCCATGATCAGCAGTTCGGCGTCGCGCAGGAACCCGCGGGCCGCGGTGATGCGCTGCCACTGACCGCCTGACAGATCCTGACCTCTCGCGAAGGTACGGTCGAGCAGCGTCTCGTACCCGTGCGGAAGCTCGTTGATCATGTCGTGGGCGACCGCGCGGGCGGCGGCGGCCTCGATGAGGTCCTGCCGGGCCTCGGTGTCGACGTCGCCGATGGCGATGTTCGTCGCCGCGGTGAACGGCCACTTGTGGTATTCCTGCGTCACCACAGCGATTCGGGCCCGCAGCCCGGCGACGTTCCACTCCGACAACTGTCGGCCGTTCCATTCGATGCTGCCCTCGGAGGGGGCCCGGAGGCCGGCGATCATCGCGGCGAGGGTCGTCTTGCCCGAGCCGTTCTCCCCGACGAACGCGACCGTCTGGCCTGCGGTGATCGTCAAGGTGACGTCGTCCACGGCGGGGGTGTCCCGGTCCGGGTAGCGCAGGCTCACCCTGCTGACGGTCAACTCCCGCAACCGTTCCGGACCGGCGGCGGCGGGTCGTGTCGCGTCCGGCAGGTAGGCGTCGGCGCGGGTCATGAAGCCGGTGTAGTCGCCGAAATGCTGGCCCTCGGTGTAGACGTGGTCCACCTGAAAGGTGGCGATGGCCAGGGACCGCTGCGCGGACTGCACCGCGATGACGCAGGTCGCGGCGGCGGCGAGCGGGATCTGCCCGTCCAGGAGCAGCAGGCCGAGCAGTGCGTAGACGGTGCCCGTGGCGAGACCGCCGATCATCGCCCCGATCGTGGTGGTCGTGGTGACCCGACGGGCCAGGGCGAGTTGGATGTCGGTCTCCACCTGCATCACCCGGTCGTACTGATCGAGCAGGAACCCGCGCAGCCCGTACGAGCGCAGTTCCGGGGCGGAGGCCCGTTCGGCCATCAGCTTGTGCAGCAGCCACAGTCGACGTCTGCGCACGGATCCGGCGGTGTACGTCTGGTAGCGCAGGTGCCCGGCCCGCAACGACGCCCACGCGTTGGGCACCGTGGCCACCAACAGTGCCAGCAGCAGCAGTGGGTGGATGATGACGACGGCGGCCGCCACGGCGAGCAGCCCGGCCAGCCCGGCGAGCAGGTTCATCGACGCCTGCACCAGCCCGATCGTCGACTCGGTGCCCCGGGAGGCGCGCTCCATGTCGTCGGCGAACGCGTCGGCGTCGAACGCCTCCAGGCGTACCGCGGTGGACACCTCGAACAGACCCCGTTCCACCTCGCGGCTCACCCGCGGCGTCAAACCGTTCTGCGCGTACCCCGTGGCGATGCCCATCCCCGCCCGCAGGGCGACCGCCGCGGCCAGCACGGCCAGGGCGGGCATCGCCGCCCGCACCTTGTCCGCGGTCGGCCCGCCGGCGAACAACTCCACCAGCACCCGCTGCGTGGCCAACAGGCCGAAGGCGGCCATCACCCCCGCGCCGACCGTCGCCGCGGCCACCACGCCGGTACGCAGTCGGTCGGCGCGCCAGCTGATGCCCAGGGCTGTCCGTACGAGCCTGGGCAGCTCGGCGAAGACGGCGAAGACACCGGCCTCGGCTCGGGCCCGCACCCCCGTCTCCCACCACATCTCCCGCAGCTCCGGCAACACCGACTCGGTGCGCCCGGGGCCGGGGCGACCTGACCGGGTGCGGTGGGGCTCTGCGGCGGCGGTCTCGATCATGGTCGTACCTCCCGGGGCGGCGCAGCCGTCGCCGTCTCAGCCAGGACAGGCGGATTGGCGGGTTCCTTGAGGATTGGACCACTCGGAGATAGCCGCTAGCAATTGCCTGATCACTCGCAGTCATGAGTGAAGGGATGGTTGACGGAAGGCCGCGCCGCTCCATTCCGTCGGACGCTCGTGCCATGATCGCGCTCACTTCACAGCAAGGAGCATGACGGCATGGCCACGGCGATCGTTCGGGACGAGACAGCGACGGGAAAAGCCATCGACCACTGGCCGTTGACCGGGCTGCCGGAGCGCATCTCCGCTCGGGAGCTGGTCCGGCTGCGGGTCCGTGAGGAGGTCGCCCGGTTCAACGCCCAACAACCTCGGCACTTCCGAGGTCTGGTGCAGCCGACTGACACCGAGGCCACGTTGAACGGTTACCGGGTCACCCCGGGCAGGCGGCTCGACTGGGAGCAACAGGCGGATGCCGCCTGTGCCGCCTTTGCCCGCAACGGTTTCCTGCTGCTGGTCGGGCACCGCCAGATCGAGGACCTCGACGAGGAGATCGACCTGCTCGCCGACCCGGATGTGGCGTTCGTGCGACTCGTTCAGCTGGTGGGTGGCTGACGTGGAGGACTGGGCAGCGCTCCTTCCCACACTGACCGACGTGGACCGACGTCGCGTGGAAAGTGATCTCAACGAGGCCGACGCTCGGATCAGGGCGGTTCTGCACGTCGCCAGCACGTACCACTGGGGGTCCTCGATCACCAGCGTTCCGGAATGGAGCGCGGTCGAGTCGTGGCCGGTCGAGGCACGCCGCAGCGCCGCACTGGCCATGCACCTGGAGGCGACGACCAGTTCGACTCCCACCGCGCTCAACGACGTGGTGCGCGCTCTGGCCGACGGCGCCCTGCCCTGGACGCGGGCGGATCTGGTGTGGTGCCTGGAGGTCGTCGCGCGGGGAGAGTCCTATGACAACGGGGCTCACCTGGAGTTGCCAGCCGTGATCGCCGCAGCCCTGCCGCCGACCGAGCTGGGCGACCTGGTGCCGGCCCTCGACGCCCTCGTCAGCGAACTGGTCGGCGACCATTTCGTCGCGGTGGAGCCTCGACGACGCGCTGTCCTGCTGATCGGCCAGGGCCTCGATCGCGCCACCGGTCGACGCGTGCCGTCCTGGCTGCTCCACGACGGAGACGGGTTCGGGCCATCAGCCCGCGCTGAGCTCGGTGCCGTCCTCGCCGCGCCGGGCGTACCGGAGCTGCTCGCGCACTGCGCCTCGCTGGCGAAGCCGGCAGCGCCCACGAAATGGCAGCGCCGCGTCGGCGAGCTCCTCGACACCACACCGGTTGGCGCCACGGCCGTGCGATCGATCCTCGAAGCGTTCGCCTCCTACAACCGGCCCCTGCACGACGACACCGACCGCCTGCTCCGCGGGCTGGTCTGGGCACTGTCACGCCAGCCGGACGAGCGGGCAACGGACCTGTTGGCGCGGGTCACGGCCGCCGCGGCGGCAGCGCCACGACAGGCGTCCGGCTATCCCCATGCCCAGAAGACGGCAGTGGCGGCCATTGCGCTGCTCGCGGCACGGGGCGGCGAGGCACCGGTACGCACGCTGGCGAGGCTGGCGGTCACGGTCCGGAACAAGGCGGTGCAGAGCCGAATCCAGGCCGCGCTGGCCCACCTCGGGGCGCTGCGCGGGTGGTCGCTCAGCGAGGTGCTGGAACTCGCCGTCGACGACCACGGGCTCGGTCCCGACGGGCGACTGTGCACGCGGATCGGGCCGTACGAGGCGGCGGTCGAGGTGACCGGGGAGAAGGCGCGCCTGACCTTCGCTCGTGACGCCGTCGCGCTCAAGGGCGTTCCGGCTCCGGTCAAGCAGGCGTACGGCGACGAGCTCAAGGAGCTGCGTGACCTCGCCAAACGCGTCGGTGCGACCCTCACCGCCGAGCGCCAGCGGGTGGAGGGGCTGCTGTCCGAGGAGCGCACCTGGTCACACTCGGACTGGTCGTCCCGATTCCTCGAACACCCGATCACGGCGGCCTACGGGCCTCGGTTGGTGTGGGAGACCAGCACCGACGGCCACCGGTGGACGGCGGGTCTGCCCCGACGCGACAGCGACGGGTGGACGATCGCCGACCGGGAGGGCCTGGCCATTCCCGGCGACCGGGTCAGACTCTGGCATCCCGCCCGGGCGACGACAGACGAGGTCCTCGCCTGGCGTGAGCACGTCATCGCCACCGGTCTGGCGCAGCCGTTCAAGCAGGCCTTCCGGGAGGTCTATCTGCTCACGCCCGCCGAGGAGCGGACGCACACCTATTCCAACCGGTTTGCCGCCCACATCCTGCGTTACCGGCAGGCGAACGCTCTCATGCGCGCCCGGGGTTGGCAGGCGGGATACCTCGGCACCTGGGACGGCGGCTACGAGACCGAAGCCACCAAGCCCTTCGGCGGTGGTGCGTGGCGGGTGTCGTTCCACCACCAACTGGTCGACAACGCGGATGAACGCCGCTACGACGTCGAGTACTGCTCCACCGACCAGGTTCGTTTCGCCCGACGCGACGGCGCGACGTGGCAACCGACGCCGGTCGTCGACGTGCCACCGTTGGTGTTCAGCGAGTCCATGCGCGACGTGGACCTGTTCGTCGGCGTCACCTCGATCGCCAGCGACCCGCAGTGGGCCGACCGCGGCGAGGACCGCTTCCACGCCTACTGGCACAGCACGGCCATCGCGGAGTTGACCCCGTCCGCGCAGGTACGCCGAGACGCGCTGGCCCGGCTGCTGCCACGCACGACCATCGCCGACCGGGTGAGCCTCTCCGAGCGGCACCTGCACGTCCGCGGCACCATCCGCGCGTATCGGATCCACCTCGGGTCCGGCAACATCCTGATGGAGCCCGACGACGCGTACCTGTGCATCGTCGCGGCGCGCGACCGCACCGGCCGGCTGCACCTGCCGTTCGACGACGACCCGATGCTGTCGACGATCCTGTCCAAGGCGTTCATGCTGGCCGCCGACGACACGATCAGCGACGCCACGGTGCTCGCACAGCTCGCCAGATGAGAGATCAGCCCTTGCCCACGACGTCGAGGCGCGCTCGCAGCGCCGCGGCGATCTCGCCCGCCGCGACGATCTGATCCGGTGTGAGGGCGTCCACGAAGAGTTCACGGATGGCGCGCAGGTGCGGAAAGGTGGCCCCGGCGAACGCGTCGGCTCCGACCTTGGTGAGCAGCACCTCGGCTCCCCGGGGCACGGTGGCGCACTCCTGGCGCCGGATCAGGCCCCGTCGCTCCATCCGCCCCAGGTGGTGGGAGAGGCGGCTCCGCTCCCAGCCGATGTGTGACGCGAGTTCGGAGGACCGCATCGCCTGGCCCTGCGCCTCGCTGAGAGCGAGCAGCACGGCGTAGTCCCCCGTCGACAACGCAGAGTCGCCCTGCAGGCGGGACTCCAGGCGCGAACTCAGCGCTGCCGTCGTCTCGATGAAGTCCCGCCAGATGCGTAGCTCCTCGGCGGTCGGGAGCTGGCGTCCTCCCCGCCGGCCGGGTGTGGTGTCCGTCATGTCATTCTCCCGGGAATTGACGTGTCAATCGCCAAGTTAGCATGATTGACACGTCAACCGGCAGGAGGAGACGATGGCAGCAACAGGCTTCGAGCTGGGGCTCAACTCGTTCGGGGAGGTGGCCACCGACGGCGGCCGCGTCCTGAGCGACGCCGAGACCGTCCGGCTCCTCGTCAACGAGGCGCGACTCGCCGAGTCGGTCGGGCTCGACGTGTTCAGCGTCGGCGAGCACTACCGGGAAGGCCACAACGACTCGGCGACACCCGTCCTGCTCGCGGCGGCCGCGACGGCCACCGAGAGGATTCGCCTCGGCACCTCGGTCACGGTGCTCAGCACGAACGACCCGGTACGCCTGTACCACGAGTTCGCGACCCTCGACGCGGTGTCCAACGGGCGCGCCCAGATGGTTCTCGGACGCGCGTCGGCCACCGAGTCGTTCCCGCTGTTCGGCTACGACCTGACCGACTACGAGCGGTTGTTCGAGGAGAAGCTGGACCTCTTCCTGCGGCTCCAACGGGACGAACCGGTCACCTGGTCCGGCACCGTGCGAAGTGCTCTGGTCGAGCAGCGCCTGCACCCACGGATGCAGCCGGGCGGCATCCCGACGTGGATCGGCGTCGGAGGAAGCCCGAACTCGGTGATCCGCGCCGCCCGGCACGGACTCCCACTGATGCTCGCGATCATCGGCGGGCGACCCCAGCGGTTCGCCGGCCACGTCGAGCTCTACACCAAGGCGCTGGAACAGTTCGGGCATACCCCGCAGCCAATCGGGCAGCACTCTCTCGGCCTTGTCGCAGACACCGACGAGGAGGCGGTGGAGACGTGGTGGCGATACTGGCAGCCGGTGGTGGCCGCGCTGGCCGAGGAACGCGGCTTCTACAAACCCGACCGCGCGCGCTACGAGGCCGAAATCGACCACGGGGCGCTCTTCGTCGGGTCACCCGAGACGGTGGCGCAGAAGATCGCCACGGTCGCCCGCGACCTGCGACTGAGCCGCTTCGACCTGAAGTACGACATCATGCACCTGCCCCGCGAGGCACGCGCGCGCACCATCGAACTGCTGGGCAGTGAGGTCGCGCCGCGGGTCCGGGAGCTGCTGGCGAAGGAGCCCACCCATGTCTGATCTGTTGTTCGGCCTCGACACGTTCGGCGACGTACCGGAGGACGACTCCGGCAAGCTCGTCTCCCACGCCGCCGCGATCCGGCAGGTCGTCGACGAGGCGGTGCTCGCCGACCAGCTCGGCGTCGACGTCATCGCCCTGGGCGAGCACCACCGGCCGGAGTACTCGGTGTCGACGCCGGAGACGGTGCTGGCCGGTATCGCCACCCGTACGTCGCGGATCCGGCTGGCCTCCGGCGTGACGGTGCTGAGCTCCGACGACCCGGTCCGGGTGTTCCAGCGCTTCGCCACCGTCGACGCGCTGTCCCACGGCCGGGCCGAGGTGATCCTCGGTCGCGGGTCGTTCACGGAGTCGTTCCCCCTCTTCGGCTACGACCTGCGCGACTACGACACGCTGTTCGAGGAGAAGATCGAGCTGTTCGTGAAGTTGCTGGACGAGAAGCCGGTCACCTGGAGCGGCACCCTGCGTGCGCCCCTGGAGAACGCCGACGTCTTCCCCAAGACGGAGTCGGGTCACCTGAGCACCTGGGTCGGCGTCGGTGGCTCGCCGCAGTCGGTCGTCCGCACCGCCAAGTACGGCCTTCCGCTCATGCTCGCCATCATCGGTGGCGCGCCCGAGCGCTTCGCGCCCTACATCGACCTGTACCGCCGGGCGGCCGATCAACTCGGCACGACGGCGCACCCGGTCGGAATGCACTCGCCGGGCTTCATCGCCGACACCGACGAGGAGGCCAAGGAGGTGTACTGGCCGCACTACCGCGTGATGCGCAACCGCATCGGCGCGCTGCGGGGCTGGCCACCGATCCGCCGCCAGGAGTTCGACTCCGAGGTGGAGAACGGCTCGCTCTACATCGGCTCCCCGGAGACCGTGGCCCGCCGGATGGCCCGCGCGATCCGCAGCCTCGGCGTCGGCCGGTTCGACCTCATCTACTCGGCCGGGGCGCAACCGGTGAGTGCCCGGATGCGCGCCGTGGAACTGTACGGATCCAAGGTGATCCCCATGGTCCGCGACATCCTGGCGAGCTGACCATCGCACGCACTTCGTACCGGAAGGACGACATGTTCGACAACGACCGGAGCCGGCCGGTAACCCTCGGCATCCTCGGGGCCGGCAAGGTGGGCACTGTGCTCGCCCGTCTCGCCGTCGCCGCCGGCTACCGGGTGCTGGTCGCCGGCTCCGGCGACCCCGCGAAGATCGCCCTCACCGTCGAGGTGCTCGCGCCGGGGGCGGTAGCCACCACCGCGGGTGACGCGGCAGCGGACGCCGACATCGTCATCCTCGCCCTCCCGCTGGGCAAGTACCGCAGCGTTCCCGTCGACGCACTGCGCGGCAAGCTCGTCGTCGATGCCATGAACTACTGGTGGGAGATCGACGGTATCCGCGCGGACCTCACCGATCCGCACACGTCGTCGAGCGAGATCGTCCAGGCCTTCCTGTCCGACTCGCGCGTCGTCAAGGCCTTCAACCACATGGGCTACCACGATCTTGAGGATGAGGCGCGGCCGGCGGGGACGACCGGCCGCAAGGCCATCGCGGTCGCCGGCGACGACACCACCGCCGTCACGGCGGTCGCCTCCCTTGTGGACGCGCTCGGCTTCGATCCGGTCGTCGCGGGCCCCCTGGCCGAGGGGGTACGGCTCGAACCGGGCAGCGAGATGTTCGGCGCGAACGTCAGCGCCGACGAGGTACGCGCCATGCTCGACCGTTTTCCCGAGTCGGAGCGCGGACGGACCATCGCGGCAGCCCGAGAGGCGTCGTAGTCGACAGTGGCCTCGCCCGTCAGACATCGCGCCCTGGGGCGTACCGGACGTCGGTCGACGCCTGACCGGCGACCAGCGGTCACCGGCCCTCAGCGCTGGTCGCGCGCGAAGGCCGCCCGTGGTTCGAGGCCCTGACCCGCCGCGTACTCCGCGTCGAAGGCGGCGCGGCCGAGCGCCTCGATCGCGGCGGTACGCATCGTGGCGAGGTCGGCCGCGTCGTCCGGGTCCGGCACCTGGCCCAGGGCCGTGAACGCGGCGTCCGCGACACCGATCATCAGCGCCGCCCGCGCGTGATCGCCCTCGGCCGTCGCGAGCGCGGCGCCCGCGACGCAGACGTACGGCACGAAGTCTGCCCAGTCGTTGGCGAACACCCGCTCGCGGTTCTCGGCGAACAGTGCCCTCGCCGTTTCGAGATTGCCCAGCCCTAGCTCACAGAACGCGAGGTTGTGGAACTCGGAGTTGACCATCATCGGCCGGCCCAGCGACTCGTTGAGCGCGATGCTCTCCCGGTACAGGTCCCGAGCCCGCAGCAGATCGCCGGACATGCGCGCCACGCCGGCCAGCACGTGCCTCGGCCGTTCCTCCAGGCTGCGGTCGCCGGAGCGCAGCGCCACCTCCAGAGCTTCCCGGGCCCGCGCTTCGCCGCCCGCCAGGTCGCCGCCGCGGATCGCCACCCGGGCCAGGCTGTAGCGGGCCTCCACCTCACCCGCCGGGTCACCGGCCGCCTGGGCCCGCTCGATCTCGGCCTCACTCATCCGCACCACAGCGTCGGTTTCACCACGCCGAAAGGCCGAACGCACGCTCTCACTGAAGGTCACGAAGCCTCTCCCCCACCCATGTGTCCGAATCACCGCCCGGACGCCCTGACGGTGCCTGCCGTCCCGCCGTCCCGAGCTCGCGTCCGTCCGAGCGGCGAAACCGATCAGGAATCGAGAAGCCCGACGGGCACGACCCGGCCTAGCCTTTTCCCAGGTCACCGGCAGCGCGCCTGACCTGACCAACGAGAGGGAGCCTAGATATGTCCGCGAAGACCTCCACGACCACCTCCGACGGCTTCAGCGCCGACGAGCGGGCCGCGATGAAGGAGCGCGCCGCCGAGCTGCGCGCCGAGGGCAAGAAGGGCGCCAAGAAGGCCGACGGGCTGCAGGCGATCCTCGACCGGATCGCGCAGATGGAGCCGGACGATCGCGCGCTCGCCGAGCGCGTGCACGTGACGGTGACCGCCGCCGCCCCGGAGCTGACGCCCAAGACCTGGTATGGGATGCCCGCCTACGCGAACGCGGACGGCAAGATCGTCGTCTTCTTCCAGGACTCCGGCAAGTTCAACTACCGGTACTCGACGGTGGGCTTCCAGGACGCGGCCAACCTCGACGACGGAGACCTGTGGCCGGTGGCGTACGCGTTGCAGAAGTGGAGCCCCGCGGTGGAGAAGAAGGTCACCGAGCTGGTGAAGGCTGCGGTCTCCTGACCTATGCCCGCCGCGTCCGTCCATCGGCACGGACGGCGTCCGGCCCTCGCTGACCGGACGGCGGTGACGTGGACGATGATCAGGGGCCGGAGGCTGAGGGAGGCAGGCAGTGCGAACGATGTGGCACAGGCCGACAGCGGTGGGACGGGTCGCCCGGTGACGGGCCGGGCCGGTGAGGTGTTCGACACCACTCGGGCGGTGTCCGACATCGAGAAGTTGCTCGCCGCGGATCTGCCCACCAGCGGCGCGACGGTCAGCGAGGGTGACCCGGCCACCGGGGAGTGGACCGGCACCCGGGGCGCGGGTTTTCGGATCATCCCGCTGTGGGAGAGCGAAGCCCTCACTGGCGTGTACGGCGCCGAATGGAACCAGGCCGAGGATGCCGCCGAGGCGAACCTGGCTCTCGTCGTCCGGGAGTCGGACCATCGGTGGGGCCCGCACCGCAAGGTCTCCATGCGCGTGCCGCTGTTTCGGCACCAGGCCCGCGCACCCCTGCCGGCACTGTTCCAGGCGCTTGGCGACCTGGACTGCTTCGGCGACCTGACGGTCTGGGGGCCCACGGCGACCGGAGGCCGATGGATCGCGGTCTCGGTCAACCAGTGTGACGGCGACGCCCCAATGATCATGACTGCGGTCGTCAGTCATGCCCCGATCACCGAACCGGCGGAGTGACCGTTGTCCACCACAGACCATGCGCTGGCCATCGAGGCGGCGGAGGCCGGAGCCGCGGTGGTCCGTTCGCAGTACGGATCCTCGCTGACGCGCTTCGCGAAGGTCGGCACCGACTTCGCCACCACCGCCGACATCGAGGCGGAGAAGGCCATCCTCGACGTCCTGCGGGCGCCACGTCCGGACGACGGCCTGCTGGGCGAGGAGAGCGGACGCACGGGCACCGGCGGAAACGGACGTACCTGGCTGGTCGACCCGTTGTGCGGCACGCTGAACTACAGCGCGCGGACGATGCTGGTCTCGGTCAACGTCGCTCTACGCACCGGCACACACCTCGCCGTGGCCGCCTCGGCGGACCCGTTCAGCGAGGAGGTTTTCTGGACCGACGGCGTCGCCTCGTACGTCCGACGCGCAGGGACGGACCAACGACTCGTGCCGTCGGCCGAGTCGACGCTGGTCGACGTCAATCTTGATCCACCGTTTCCTCACCGGGACGTGTTCCTGGCCGCCCGGATGCTCGCCGACGACGGCTTCATCGCACAGTTCCGCCCACGTGTGGTCTCCACCACCCTGGCCGTGGCCTGGGTCGCTGCCGGCCGACGCGCCGCCTACGTGACGGACGGCCGCGACCTGCGCCAGAGCGTCCACTTCGCGGCCGGCATCGCCCTCTGCGAGGCGGCCGGTTGTGTGGTGACCGGGATCGACGGCCGGCCGTTGCACGCTGGCGGCGAAGGCCTCGTCGCCGCCGCGGACGAGCAGACACATGCCGCTCTGCTGGCTCTCATCCGCAGACAGCGCACCGAAAGGGACTGAAGGCCGAGGCCTGGGCCCGGCAGCTTGACATGAACCGCGGTTCAGGTTCTAGCGTCGGGTGGTGGATCACGTTGACGGCCGGAAGGCGGACGAGCTGTTTCGCCGGACGTCCGTCACCCCAGCACTGCCGCCGGAGGAAATCTGATGTACCTGCCACGCCTTCTGCGCCCGCGCACCGTCGCGAGCGCACACTGCGACCTGCCCTGCGGCGTCTACGACCCGGCGCAGGCCCGCATCGAGGCCGAGTCGATCAAGGCGATCTCCGAGAAGTACCAGGCCAGCGACGACCCGGAGTTCCGCACCCGATCGCTGCTCATCAAGGAACAGCGGGCCGAGCTGGTCAAGCACCACCTCTGGGTCCTGTGGACCGACTACTTCAAGGCGCCGCACTTCGAGAAGTACCCCGAGCTGCACAGCCTCTTCAACGAGGCCACCAAGCTGGCCGGCGCCGGTGGCGCGAAGGGCGCCGCTGACCCGGCCGTCGCGGACCGGCTCCTCGGGAAGATCGAGGAGATCTCGAAGATCTTCTGGGAGACCAAGCAGAGCTGAACCGACCGGGACCGGGTGGCGCGGGCCACCCGGTCCGGCGTACCGCCTTTCAGGAGGACCGCATGACGTCGCGCACAGACCTCGTCGAAGAGCTGATGAGCCGCTTTCCGCAGGTGCCACGAGAGGCGGTCCTCAAGGAGGATCTGCTGCGCGGCGGGCTCGCCTTCGACGACGCGGCGCTGACCGACAACGAGAGCGGGACGGTCAAGCCGAAGTCGTACTTCATCTTCTCATTCGATCATCGGACGCTGCCGGAGTTGGGGACGGCCGCGCTGCGTCGGCCGCCCGAGGAGATCGTGCTCACCGGGGGTCCGTACGAGCTACGTCGTACCGTCGTTTCGGTCCGCATCAATCCGAGCTCGCCGTACCGGGTCGGGACCGACGGCGACGGTCGACTGCGGCTGTTCCTGGACGGACGGCCGATCGCCGATGTCGGGCTGCCGCCCATGCCGGCCTACTACCGCCACACGCTCGCCAACGGCAAGTCGGTGATGGAGGTCGCCCCGACGATCCAGTGGGGCTATCTCATCTACCTGACCGCGTTCCGGGTCTGCCAGTACTTCGGTGCCAAGGAGGAGTGCCAGTGCTGCGACATCAACCACAACTGGCGCCAGCACAAGCAGGCGGGTCGGCCCTACACCGGTGTCAAGCCCGTGGACGAGGTGCTGGAGGCCCTGGAGATCATCGACCGGTACGACACCGACCGCGCCTCGCAGGCGTACACGCTGACCGGCGGGAGCATCACCTCGCAGGTCGACGGGCTGGCTGAGGCGGACTTCTACGGCCGGTACGCGCAGGCGATCGAGGAACGGTTTCCCGGGCGGTGGATCGGCAAGGTCGTCGCCCAGGCGCTGCCCCGAGCCGACGTGCAGCGCTTCCACGACTACGGGATCCGCATCTACCACCCCAACTACGAGGTGTGGGACAAGCGGCTGTTCGAGTTGTACTGCCCGGGCAAGGAGCGCTACGTCGGCCGGGAGGAGTGGCACCGCCGCATCCTCGACTCCGCCGAGGTCTTCGGGCCGAGCAACGTGATCCCGAACTTCGTGGCGGGCATCGAGATGGCGGCACCGCACGGCTTCGCGAGCGTGAGCGAGGCGATCGACTCCACCGCCACGGGGCTCGAATACTTCATGTCGCGTGGGATCACGCCGAGGTTCACCACCTGGTGCCCGGAGCCCACCACGCCGCTCGGCCGAGCCAACCCCGAGGGTGCACCGCTCGAATATCACGTCCGCCTGCTGGAGGTCTACCGGGCGACGATGGACGCCAACGGCCTGTCCAGCCCACCCGGATACGGCCCGGCCGGACCGGGCCGGGCCGTATTCTCGGTCAGTTCCTTCATGGACACCCTGCCGGCCACGCCCTCGTGACGGGTGCCCGTGGCACGGTCACGCCGCGACGGCTACCTGGCCCACCGGGAACCGCACGCCGGTGAGGTCTTCCGAGACGGCCCAGAGGCGTTGCTGCACTGTCACGTCGTAGGACTCGGGGCTGGACGTGACCAGCCTCGGGTGGCCGCGCACCTCACCCAGGCCGTCGGGGCCGTAGTACTGCCCGCCGAGGACGGACGGGTCGGTGGCGGCCCGCAGGGTGGGTAGCGCGCCCGCCGTCGCGGGCTGCGTGATCACCGGGGCGAGCCAGGTGACCGGTCGGCGGACGACCGACGGGGTGTTGCGGGCCAGTTCGGTGTTGGAGACGCCGGGGTGTGCGGCCACCGCGACGGTGGTGCCGTGTGCGGCGAGCCGACGCTGCAACTCGTAGGTGAACATCAGGTTGGCGAGCTTCGACTGGCCGTAGGCGGCAGCCCGGCCGTAGGACCGTTCCCACTGCAGGTCGTCGAAGTGGATGGCTGCGCGGATGCGGTGGCCGGTGCTGCTGACGGTGACCACCCGGGAGCCGGGCACGGGCAGCAGCAGGTCGAGCAGCAGGCCGGTGAGGGCGAAGTGGCCCAGGTGGTTGGTGCCGAACTGCATCTCGAAGCCGTCGCGGGTGGTCTGCTTCGGGGTGTACATCACGCCGGCGTTGTTGATGAGCAGGTCGATCCTCGGGTGGGCGGCGCGCAGGCCGTCGGCGGCGGCGCGTACCGACTCCAGCGAGGTCAGATCCAGCTCCCGTACGGAGACGTCGCCGTTGATCCGGGCGGCGGCCAGCTTGCCCTTCTCGGTGTCGCGCACGGCCAGGACGACTGAGGCCCCGCGCTCGGCGAGCAGCCGGGCGGTCTCGAAGCCGAGTCCGGTGTTGGCGCCGGTGACCACGGCCACCCGGCCGTCCTGGCGTGGAATCTGCTGCTCGGTCCACTTCATGTCAGGCTCCCCAATGTACCGCCGGTAACTTATGCTCGAACGGTAATGTACCGCCGGTACGATGTCAAGGGACCGCCGGTACCTAAGCTAGGGTTGACGTCATGACGTTCCAGCGGGCGCGCAGCGAGGAGCAGCGTGAGATCCGGCGCCGGGCGATCCTGGAGACCACTTCGGCGATGCTCGACGAGATGCCGGTCGCCGAGGTGACCCTGAACGAGCTGAGCCGGCGGGTCGGCCTGGCCAAGACGGCGGTGCTGCGCTATTTCGAGTCCCGCGAGGCGGTGCTGCTCGACCTGATGGACGACCGGACGACGACCTGGCTGGCCGAGCTTGACCAGGAGTTGGCCCACGGCGTCGACCTGGGCCGGTCCGCGTTGGAACGGGCGGAGCAGGTGGCCGACGTGCTCAGTCGGTCGCTCGCCGCCCAGACCGTGCTCTGTGATCTCTATGGCGCGCAGGGCGGGGTGCTTGAGCACAACGTGTCGGTCGAGGTGGTCCGCCGACACAAGCGGGCCTCGCTGGGCAACCTCGCGGTGATGGCCGACCTGGTCCGGCGGCACCTGCCCGAGGTCGGCGACCGCGCCGAGCTGTTCTGCCTGAACGCCCTGCTCGTGGGTGGCGCGCTGTCCGCCTACACCTCGCCACCGCCGAGCCTGCTCGCCGTCTACGAGTCCGAGCCGGCGCTCGCGGTCCACCAGGTCGACCTGCGGACAGCCCTGCGGGTCGCGATCATCACGTCGCTCGTGGGCATGCTGCCGCGCTCCTGAGTCCGGAGCGCGGCAGCGCCCGCGATCAGAAACCGCCCTAGCTGGCGTACGTCTCGAACTCGCCGACCCGCGGCGTACCGCTGGAGCTGTTGATCTTGAAGGTGATCTTGCTCAACGACGTAGCGGAGAAGCTGATGGAGCCCGCCCCGCTGCCCGAGGCCAGGACGGCCCCGGTGTCGTGGTTGACCAGCTGCCAGGACCCGATGGAGCCCTGGGTTCCCGACGGCTCACGAATGATCACTCGGGAAACCCGGGTGGCCGAGCCCCACTTGATCGAGATGGAGCCGGTCGAGCCGGCCGGTGACCAGTAGCTGCTGATGTTGCCGTCGCGCACGTTGCCGTAGCTCGTTCCGCTGGCCTTGCTGGAGCCGTCGGCACTGGCACCCAGGCTGAGGTTGGTCCCACTGGGCGGAGGTGTGGTCGGCGGAGGCGTGGTGGGTGGGGGCGTGGTCGGCGGAGGTGTGGTCGGCGGCGGGGTCTGCGGTGAGCAACTGCCGTTCGACACCCGCAGACCCGTGTTGGCGCCCACCGTCTGCCGAACGATGTCCGGCACGCAGCTCGCGCCGTCGAGGCTGTACGGGTACGGGATGCTGACAGTGGTGGTGGACGTCAGGTTGGGGCCGGCGGGGTAGTTCTCGCTGCCGGTGCCAGACCAGGTCACGTTGTCGAGGATGTTGCCGCTGACCTGCCAGAAGCCGTGCTCGTTGGTGTAGAAGGTGCCGAGGACGTCCTTCGAGTCACGGAAGTAGTTGTTCTCCACCTTGGCCTTGGCGCCGGCCCGCGAGTTGATGCCGGACTCGTGCAGGCTCACGTAGTGGTTGTTGTAGATGTGGGCCGTGCCGCCGCGCAGCAACGGCGTACGGGAGTCGATGTTCTCGTACAGGTTGTGATGATAGGTGATGAAGCCGTTCGAGAGGTCGCTCTCGCTGGAGCCGACGAGGCCGCCGCGACCGGAGTTGCGCAGGATGCTGTAGGACAGGGTCACGTACTGCGTGTTGTCCTTCATGTCGAAGAGGCCGTCGTACCCCTCGGACTCCCCGCCCGACGCCTCCAGGGTGACGTGGTCGACCCAGACGTTGCGGACCGTGCTCTCCATGCCGATGGCGTCTCCACCGTTGGAGGTGGGTGAGCCGGACTTCTTGACGTTCCGGATGGTCACGTTCTGGATGATGATGTTGCTGGAGTCGCGGATGTGGATGCCGAGCTGGTCGAAGACGGCTCCGCTGCCGACCCCGATGATGGTGACGTTGCTGATCTGCTTGAGCTCGATCACGCCCGCCGCGGTGTTGCAGCTCGACCCCGACACCTTGGTGGTGTTGCCGTGGTTGATGGTCCCGGTGACCTCGATGGTGATCGGGGTGCTGCTGCTGGCCCGGCCGCACAGCGCCGCGTGGATCGCCGTGCCGGTCGTGGCCCGCACCGTCTGCCCACCCGCTCCGCCGGTGGTCCCGCCGTTCTGGGTGGCGTAGCCGGTGGCGCTGCCGACCGCCGCCGACGCCTGAGGGGTCGGCATGGCAACCACGACCGCGATCCCCACGGCTGCCGTGGCCAGCGCTGCCGGTAGTCGTACCGAAACTGCTCGTCTCATCTCGCCTCACTTCGCATTCGTCTGGTCTTTGCCGACGCAACGCGACGGCCGTCGCGACCGGCCGGAACCTCGCGTCTCAGAAATTGGCGGTAGTGAATCGCCAGGCTGTCCTCGACATCCCCTTGCCCCTGGTGAACGCAGTGGGCGTCGCGCAATCGGCACCCACTGCTGGCATCGCCCTAAATGCGATCACCCGGGCTCATGAATGAAACATCGATGTAACGCAATCGTAGGAAAGCGGTTTCCTCAAGGCAAGGGTTAGCGCTTGCAGGTTTGTTGCAGTGGTCGACGGGGAGCCCTCGTCGTTGTTCTCCACCGACGCCACCAGCAGCGCTAGCCGTGACGACCACCGGATCTGGGTGGCGACCGACGAGACCATGCACGGGCCTACGGAACGGCTCCTCGACCGGGCTGAGCGTGGTCGAGGAGCCGTAACCGCGCAGGCCCGGGCGGGGCGGTGTCGCCCCGGCCCGGACCTGTTGACGCACGCCGCAGTCTCAGCTGCGCAGCTGCCACTGCTGGTTGGTGCCGCCGTTGCAGGACCAGAGGATCAACTTCGTACCGTTCGCCGTTCCGGCACCGTTCGCGTCGAGGCACAGGCCCGACTGCACGCCGGTGATCGTGCCGTTGGCGTTGACGTTCCACTGCTGGTTGGCCTGGCCGTTGCAGTCCCAGATCACCACCGTGGTGCCGTTGGTGGTCCCCTGGCCGGAGGCGTCCAGGCACTTGGTGCCGTAGACCATGAGCTGCCGGCTGGCGGTGTGGGTCCACCGCTGGTTGGTGGCGGAGCTGATGCAGTCCCAGATCTGGGCCTGCGTGCCGTTGGTCGTGCTGGAGTTGCCGATCTCGGCGCACCGGCCCGACTGGACGCCCACGATCTGCACGTTCTGCGGGTTGGTGCTGCCGCCGCTCTGCACGCCAGCCGCGTTGATCACCGTCTGCGCGCCCGACGGCCAACTGCCGTTGCTGACCGTGACGTTGCCGTTGACGACGTTGCCGCGATCGCCGTTGGTCACGTTCGTGGAGTTGTTCGACGACCAGTTGTTGGTGACGGTGAAGTTGCCCATGTTCTCCGCGTACCAGTAGTTGGCGGTGGCCCAGGTGCCGGTGGAGGAGAACACGTTGTTGCGGGCGGTGTAGTAGCGGGAACCCTCGTCGAAGTAGAGCCCGAACCAGCCGTTGGTCCGCAGGCAGTAGTTCTCGTTGATGGTGCCGCCCGGGTTCGCCGACAGGGTGTAGATGCACCCGCCGTCGGTCATCTGCTGCATCACGTCGTGGACGTAGTTGCCGATCACCTGGTTGTTGGCCGCGGTGGTCGCCGTGGTGTAGCGCGGCTGGTAGTTGTACAGGCCCCGGTTCGCGTAGTGCTGGCTACCGCCGGCGTCGTTGGCGCCCCAGCCGTAGCCGACCGACAGACCGGTGTACGGCATGTTGTAGACCTCGTTGTGCGAGATCAGCGACGTGTTCACGTAGGTGGTCAGGATCGAGACGACCCCCCGGTACTCCAGGCCGAGATCGTGCACCCGGTTGTTGCTCACGGTGATGTTGCGGTTGACCATCCGCTGGTCGCCGGGGTGGTGCGCGTCGGCGCGTACGCCGCCGACCACGATGCCGCCGGCGGAGTTCCGGGCGATCTCGGATCGGGTGACGGTGATGTTGCTGGCGCCCAGGCCGACACCGCTGGCGTGGGCGTTGGCGTCGTTACCGATGCCGATGGCCGTCTGCCCGAGGTTGACGAACTGCGAGTCGCTGAAGGTGATGGTGTTGGCCGCCGACACCTGCACGGCGGCGGGCATCTGGTTCCAGTTCGGCCGGGTGGCCTCGAACTGGGGGCAGCCGGCCTGGCAGGAGGTCAACGCGTCGGACGGACGCGCCCAGGTGCCGGTGATGTGCGCGCCGGTCTGCTGGTCGGCGAAGCCGTTGCTGCTGCTGGGGCCGAGCCAACTGGTGCCCGTGAAGGTGATGCCGCTGAACGAGATGTGGTGCGCGGGCGCGTCGTAGGTGCCACCGACGTTGACCAGGGACTGGAGTTGCGGCAACTCCACGCTGACGGAGCTCATGTTCTGCCCCGCGAGCGGGATGTAGTTGAGCTGACCGTTGCCCGGGTTGAGATACCACTCCCCCGGTGAGTCCAGGAACTCGTACGCGTTGGTCAGGTAGAAGGGACCGGCGCGGTGCGGGCTGGAGAGGGTGTCGAACCCGAAGGTGTTGTTGTTCCACGCGGGCTGCTGCATCGTGAGGAAGTTGCCGCTGATGCTCTGCACCGGCGAGTACCGGTCGGTGAACGAGCCGACGCTCTCCACCTCGACCCGGTTCTGGTTGCCGAGGTTGTTGAGATAGTTGAGAGCGCTGTTGCTGAACCGCATGCCGGCCGTGGTGAAGGTGAAGTCGGAGCGGTTCACGGCGGTGCGCGCCCGGGTGGCGACGGCCCCGTTGACGTAGAGCTGGCGGGAGTCGAGCCCGGCGCCGACGTTGGCACGCCAGATGTTCCTGCCGGAGTCGACCTGCGACCAACCGGTGACGGCCCGGGCACCGGTGATCGTCGGACGGGCGGACGGCGCCGCCCGCCAGATCACCTGGTAGCCGTTGTTGCCGGAGTCGGCAGCTGTCAGGCGCATCGGTGACGAGAGCCGGTACATGCCATCGGCCAACTGCACGACGATGTCACCGGACATCGTGGCGTTGCTCGCCCGGACCGCTGCCTGGGCGGCGGTCAGCGAGCACGGTTGGCTGGCCGAGCAGCTGGTGCCGGTGCCAGCGGGCGACGCGTAGAGGGTGGTGGTGGCAGCGGAGGCCGGGGACGCCGAGGCGGCCACCACGACCAGCGCGGTCAACGCTGTCGCGGCGGCGCCGGCCAGCATTCGGCGCAGCGGCGGAAGGGACGAGGACACGGGACGGTGCTCCTGACATGACAAAGGGATGGGGGTGGGCGGATCGCCTCAACGAGCGCGGGGTTGGCGCGCGGCGCCGGTCAGCCGAGGATCTCCCGGAGATAGCGCAGGCCGTCCGTGGCGAGGCGGTCCTGTGAGGGGGCCAACGGGCGCCAGATCGCCGCGGCGGTGGCGATGGTCTCGTTCTCCGCCGTGAACGACTCGATGCAGATCGCGCCCTGGTAGCCGGTGTCCCGCAGGACCGTGAAGAACCGGGGCCAGTCGAAGTGGTCGGCACCGGGAGCGCCACGGTTGGTGCCACTGACCTGGACGTGCTTGATGTGCGGGCCAGCGACCGCGAGGGCCGCGTAGGGGTCGGCCTCCTCGATGTTCATGTGATACGTGTCGATCATGATGCCGACGCTCGGCGGTAGGCCGTCGATCAGCTCGACCGTCTGCTCGATCGTGTTGACGACGCTCGTCTCGTAGCGGTTCAACGCCTCGACGCCGATGCTCACCCCGCACTCGCCCGCCCGCTCGGCCACCGGCGCCAGGGCCCGCCGGAAGTCCTTGTAACAGGCCGCGCGAGCCGTCGGTGACATCCGCCAGGTGCGGCCAACCGAGGCGTACACCGGGCCGCCGACGCACGGGGCGCCGACGGCCGCGGCGCTCGCCACGCATCCCATGAGGTACGCCACTGTCGACTCCACGACGGCCGGTGCGGCGTCCACCAGGTCCCGCCCCGGCGGGGTGACCGCGCAGACCCCGGCGGCGGCGAGGCCGTGCGCGGCCAGCAGGTCCCGGGTACGGACCGGGTCCCAGTCACCGGGCTGCTCGATCGGCAGCTCGACGGCGTCGAAGCCGAACTCGGCGATCCGTGGGATCAGCTCGGCCAGGGCCTCGTCGTCGACCGGCGAGGCCCACACCCAGGGGTTGACACCGATGGCGTACACCCGAACCTACTTCCAGCGCTGCGGGTAACCGGGCAGGTCGGTGCAGCCGCACATCGCGTAGTGCAGCGGCGGCATGCTCGGATCGAGGTACCGGTCCAGGTTGTCCTGGGTGACGGTCGGCTGCGGCAGCTTCCACGGGTTGGAGACCTGCTCGCCGTCGAGGATCCGCAGCGCGGCGATGATCGGCGTACGCCACTGGTAGGTCGGGTAGGTCGGCGCGATGGCGGTGAGCTGCTTGTCCTTCCAGATCTTCAGGAAGTCGAGCTGGTCCTCCCCGTTCATCGGCGGAACGGGCTTGCCCGCGTCCTGGAACGCCTCGACCGCCGCGACGGCAACCGCTCCGGCGTCCATCCAGACGCCGTCGATCGTCCCGTAACGCTGGATGTAGTCGTCCACGATCTTCTTGGTCTTGGCCGGGTCGCCGTCGGTGAACTCGACACCCACGACGTCGACCTTCGCCTTGTCGAACGCCACCTTCGCCGCCGACCACCGGGTTTCCAGGACGTCGACACCAGGCAGGATCCGCAGGGCGAGGACCTTGCCGCCGGGCTTCATCTTCTGACTGACGAACTCGGCGCCGACGTGACCGAACCCGTAACCCCCGATGGGGTTGATGAAGGTCACCGGGCACTTCGTGTTGACGCCACGGTCGAAGACGATGACCGGCAGACCCGCCTGGCAGGCCGCCTCGACGGCCGGGGTGAGAGTGGCGGTGGTGTTGGGCGAGACGATGAGCGCGTCGCAGTCCTTGCCGAGCAGGTCGTTGATGTCCGCGATCTGCTTCTGGTCCTTGCCTTCGGCGTCGACGTGCACGAACTCCTTGATGCGGCTCTTCTGTGCCTCGACCTCGGCCTGCATGGTCTTGAACCCGACCTGCCGCCACGGGTTGTTCAGGGCCGCGTTGGAGAAGCAGATCTTGTGCGGGCCCTTCTTCTTGAACTTGGCGGTGTCCACCATCGTCGGGTTGAGCACCTGCTCCCACGGCTTGTCGGCCGGGCCCGTGGCGGCGGCGTCGAGCAGCGCGAGCTCGGCGTCGTAATCGGCCTGCACGAAGAACTTCGACTGGTCCCCGGTGCCCGAACCGGCGGCGGGGGCACTGCCCGAGGGGCCGGCGGCCGGCTCGTCGGTGGAACAGGCGGTGACGGACAGCAGGGTGACAGCGGCCAGCGCCGCCATGAAACGTCGCACTATGGTTTCCCCTTTATCTCGACGAAGAACGAGTTGCGGAGACCGCCACGGCGAGCAGGATGATCCCGCCCTGGACGGCCGACCTGAGGGCGCCGGAGACGCCGTAGAAATTCATGAGGGCGAAGAGCAGTTCGAGGGTCAGCGCCCCGAGCATCGCGCCGACGACCGCGCCGCGGCCCCCGCCCAGAGCGACGCCACCGAGGACGACCGCGGTGATGGCACCGAACTCCAGGCCCGCTCCGGCCTGGAACGAGACGCCGCTGTAGCCGCCCAGCAGGATCGCCGCCACGGCCGCCGCGAGCCCGCTGAGGATGAAGGCGATGGTCCGGGTACGCCACACGCGTACGCCGCTCAACTCGGCGGTGCGCGGGTTGTCGCCGACGGCGACCAGCGTCCGGCCGAAGTCGGACCGCATCAGCAGCACGGCCACCACCGCCAGGACCAACAGGACCAGCAGCGCGTACGGCATGCGGCCGAGCACCGGCACGTCCTCGAAGGCGCGCCGGCCGAACCGCCGGAACTCCTCGGAGAGCCCACCCTTCGGTGCGCCGTCGGACCACAGGTAGACCGCCCCGACCAGGATCAGGAACATGCCCAGGGTGGTGATGAACGACGGCACCCGCAGCCGGGTGGTGATGAGGCCGTTGACCAGCCCGACGAGCGCTCCGAAGGCGAGCAGGAGCAGCACCACCGGCCAGGTACGCGCCGGGTCTCCGTCGATCAGCCGGGCGGCGACGACCACCTGCGCCGTGACCAGGGAACCGACCGAGAGGTCGAACTCACCGGAGACGATCACGAAGTACTGACCGGCGGCGAGCAGGATGATCGGCGCCGAACGACCGAGGAAGGACATCAGCGACGGCGGGGACAGGAAGTCGGGCTGCCGGATGCCGACGAGCACCAGCAGCACCGCGAGGATCGCGAGGATCGGCAGGACACCACCGGGGCGCACCTGCGGCAGACGCAGCGGCAGCGAACGGGGCTGGACGGTCTGCACGGTCAGGCCGCCTTTCGCATGGCCCTGCGGGCGTAGACGGCGACCGCGGCGATGATGATGACGCCCCGGATCACCTGCTTGAAGAAGGCATCCACCTCGAGCTGGTTGAAGATGGCGTCGATGCTGGCGAGCAGCAGCACCCCACCGACGGTGCCGATGACACCGCCGCGCCCGCCGGCGAGGGCGGTCCCGCCGATCACCACGGCGGCGATCGACTCCAGGTCGTAGAGACCTTCGGTGCCCACCCGGGGAGCGCCCGAACCGAGCCGACTGGCCAGGTAGATACCGGCGAGGCCGGCACACATCGAGCAGAGCACATGGGCGGTGACCAGGATCCGGTCGTTGCGGACACCCGAGAGCCGGGCCACCTCCGGGTCGCCGCCGACGGCGACCAGGTGATGGCCGAAGCGGGTCCGCGAGAGCGCGAACCAGGCCGCCGCCGTCACGGCGATCAGCAACAGGAACGACAGTGGCACCGGGCCGACGCGCTGGTAGCCGAGAGACTGCACGAGCGTGGGCGAGGTCGTGCCGGCCGGGCCGTCGTAGCCGTTGTCGAGGTAACCCTTGAGCAGCAGCCCGACGCCGAGGGTCGCGATGAACGCGTTGACCCGGAACTTGGTGACGAGGAGCCCGTTGAGCAGCCCGACACCGGCGCTGACGGCGAGCGCCAGGCCGATCGCCGGCACCAACGCGCCGTCGCTGCCGTTCATCGTCTCGGCCGCGACGAGGGTGCTGAGGCTGATCACGTACGCCACCGACAGGTCGAGCGAGCCACCCAGGATGACCAGGGTCTGTCCGACGGCGACGAGTCCGAGGCCGGCGGCGACGTGCAGCAGACTCACCGTCGTGGACTGGTTGAACAGCTGACCGCCGTCGACGAGGACGACCAGCCAGCCGATCGCGAGGGTGAGGGTCAGGGCCACGAAGACGCCCGGTACGGGACGGCGGGCCGGAAGGAGCGACAGGGCGCTCATGCAGCTGCCTCCCGCGCGGTCCCGACCGCCAACGCGACGACGTCCTCCTCGGACGCGCCGGCGGGCAACTCGCCCACGATGCGGCCGTCGCGCAGGACGACGATCCGGTCACTCATCCCCAGCAGCTCCGGCAGGTCGGACGAGATCATCAACACGGCCGCGCCGTCGCGGGCGAGACGGCGGACGAGATCGTGGATGGCGGACTTCGCGCCCACGTCGATGCCCCGGGTCGGCTCGTCGAAGAGCAGGATCCGCGGGTTGAGCGCGAGCCATCGGGCCAGCACGACCTTCTGCTGGTTGCCCCCGGACAGAAAGCGGATCTCCTGGTCGTCGCCGGCGCCACGAACCTCCACGGCGGCGAGCAGCTCGCGGGCGCGGACGGTGCGGGCGGCGTGGCCGGAGCGGATCGCGAACACGGCCCGGCTGGCGAGCAGCGTGTTGTCGAGGACCGACTGTCGGGGGACGATCCCCTCGCCCTTGCGGTCCTCGGTGACGTAGGCGATGCCGGCCCGCATCGCGGTGCGTGGCGAGCGCAGCCGCACCGGCCTGCCGTCGAGCGTGACCTCGCCGGTCGTGAACGGCGACACCCCGAAGAGCGCGCGGGCGAGCGCCGAACGCCCGGAGCCCTGCAGGCCGCCGACCCCGAGCACCTCGCCGGCACGCAACTCGAGGTTGACGCCGCGCAGCTTCCGGTTTCCCGCGTCGCGGACGGTGACCCGCACCGGGCCCAGGTCGTCGGGGCTGGCCCGGTCGGGGTAGTAGCTGGAGAGCTCGCGGCCGACCATGTGCCGCACCAACTGGTCGGCGGTGGTGTCCGCCGTGTCCACTGTGGTCACCCGACGGCCGTCCTTCAGGACGGTGATCCGACTGGACAGGTCGAAGACCTCGGCGAGCCGGTGCGAGACGTACAGCAGGCCGATGCCCCTCTCCTGGAGTCGGCGCACCAACCCGTAGAGCAGCTCGACCTCGTGGTCCGCCAGCGAGGCGGTCGGCTCGTCCATGATGAGCAGCCGCGCGTCCAGGGCGAGCGCCTTGGCGATCTCGACGACCTGCTGCTGCGCGACACCGAGCTGCCCCACCCGGGCGTCCGCCGGCAACGTGGTCTCCCCGATCGAGGCGAGCAGCCGCGTGGTGCGGTCGAGCATCGCCCGGCGGTCGACCAACCCGCGGCGGACCGGCTCGTGGCCGAGGTAGACGTTCTCGGCGACGGTGCGCTCCGGGAGCAGGTTGAACTCCTGGTGGATGATGCCGACGCCGGCCTGTTGCGCGTCTCGCGGGCCACGGAACACCCGGGGTTCCCCGGCGAACTCGACAGTGCCCTCGTCCGGCGAGTATCCGCCCGAGACGATCTTCATGAGGGTCGACTTCCCTGCGCCGTTCTCACCGACGACGGCGTGGACCTCGCCTGGCGCCACATCGAGGTCGACTTCGCCGAGAACGCGTACTCCGAGGAAGGACTTGCCGATACCCCGAAGGGTGAGCAGCGGCACCGGCCGCGAGTCTGACATCCCGAGTGCCCTCACAGACAGTAGTTATCGACAGCGTTCAATGCCACACTACGGCGACTTTGAAGCGCTGGACATCAAACTTTCGTAGGAACGGAGGCGGCTTACGTTCGCGTGTTGCAAACATTCTCTTGACATCCGCGAAACATCACACGTATGAAGATAGATGTTTGGATGCGGGTCCGCAATCCTCGATCTAGGCCGACTCCCAGGCCGGTCCATGATCGACAGTGGCACCGCAGCCAGGGAGCCGCTCACGGCCGTCGTCCACCGGGCAGGACATCGGATGTTACCCTCGCTGATTGACACCCATCGATCTCTAGCTCATCCTGACCTCGTGGGCCACGGGACGACAACCACGGCCATCATCACGCTGTGTGACGTCCTGCCGGTCTGACTGCCGTTTCGGCGAACGGCACGAGGACAGCCCAGCGCGCGCTCGTGCCCGCCCAGGCGTCCAGGCAGAACCTGACGCACCGTAGGGCCCGTGATCGCACCCCCACCACCGCACAACCTAGGAGACGGCATGCGTCGCAATACATTGATCATCGCGGTGATCGCCGGCCTGTTACTGTCGCTCGGACTCGCCCCACCCGCATCGGCGGCCCCGGCCTTCCGCGCCCTGCTGTTCACCAAGACCGCCGGCTACCGGCACGACTCGATCCCCGCCGGAATCGCCATGTTCCAGCAGCAGGCGGCGGCGAACAACTTCGAGCTGGTGGCGACCGAGGACTCCAGCGTCTTCACCGCCAGCAACCTGGCGACCTTCGACGTCATCATCATGTTCCAGACCTCCGGCATGGTCTGGACCTCGGCGGCGCAGCGCCAGGCGGTGGAGGGCTACCTCGCCAGCGGCAAGGGCATCGTCGGCGTCCACAACGCCACCGACATGGGCATCGAGTCGGAGTACCCGTGGTGGGACCAGACCATCAACGGCGGCGCCCACATGCCCGAACACTCCCCGGGCGTGCTGCCCGGCACCGCCATCGTCGCCGACAAGCAGCACCCGTCGACGGCCGGTCTGCCGGATCGCTGGAACCGCAGCGAGGAGTGGTACAACTTCGACACCAACCCGCGCGGCAACGTGCACGTCCTGGTGACCGCCGACGAGCGCACGTACAACCCGGGGTCCCGGGCGATGGGCCCGGACCACCCGATCTCCTGGTGCCGCAACGCCGGTGGTGGGCGGGTGTGGGCCACCGCGATGGGCCACGCGATCGCCTCGTACAGCGAGACGAACTTCCGCAACCACGTCCTCGGTGGCGTCCGGTGGGCCGCCGGCAGCGTCGCCGGCGACTGCGGCGGCACCGTCTGGGGCAACTTCGAGAAGCGCACCCTCGACGACAACACCGTCGACCCGATGGCGATGGCAGTGGCCCCCGACGGGCGGGTGCTCTACGCCCAACGCGGCGGGCAACTGAAGATCTTCAAGCCCTCCACCAACAGCACTGTCACCGCCGGCACGCTGAGCGTCTACACCGGCGGCGAGGACGGTCTCACCGGCATGGCGCTGGACCCCAACTTCGCCACCAACGGGTACGTGTACCTGTACCACTCGCCGGCGAGCAGCACGACCGACGTCAACCGCGTCTCCCGTTACACGCTCTCCGGCGACACGTTGAACATGTCCAGCGGTGTGACGATCATCGACATCCCGGCCTACCGTGACCGGACGTTCCCGGAGCCCGGCCACACCGGCGGGTACATCGAGTTCGGTCCGGACGGCAACCTCTACATCGGCACCGGCGACGACACGCCGCCGAACCTCGACCCCAACTGGCAGGGCTATGCCCCGCTGGACTGGCGGTCGGGCAAGTCCAACCTCGACGCCGCCAGGACCGCCGGCAACACCAACGACCTGCGTGGCAAGCTGCTGCGCATCCGCCCCGGTGCCAGCGGCAGCTACACCATCCCGACCGGCAACCTGTACCCGCAGGGCACCGCGCAGACCAAGCCGGAAATCTACGCGATGGGCTTCCGCAACCCGTTCCGCTTCTCGATCGACCCCGCCAACGGCTGGGTCTACCTGGCCGACTACGGGCCGGACCGCAACCCGCCCACCACCAACCGCGGCCCCGAGGGCCTGGTCGAGCTCAACGTGATCAAGACGCCCGGCAACTACGGGTGGCCGTTCTGCCACGGCGACAACCAGCCCTACGCGCCGTTCAACCCGGACACCGGCGTCGTCGGCTCGAAGTTCAACTGCTCGGCACCGGTCAACAACTCCCCCAACAACACCGGCCTGACCAGCCTGAAGCCGGTCGTCGCACCCAACATGTGGTACGGCTACGGCACCTCGCCGACCTTCCCGGAGCTCGGCTCCGGCGGCTCCGCGCCGATGGGCGGGCCGGTCTACCGGTACGACCCCGCGAACCCGTCCGCGACGAAGTTCCCGCCCTACTACGACGGCGTCCACTTCTTCTACGAGTGGTCGCGCAGCTACATCAAGGAGGTGCACTTCGACTCCGCCTCGGCGGTGACCCGCACCAACCCGTTCCTGCCCACGGCCCGGTTCAACAAGCCGATGGACATGGAGTTCGGCAAGGACGGCTCGCTCTACCTGCTGGAGTGGGGCACCAACTTCGGTGGCGGCAACAGCGACTCCGGGCTCTACCGGGTCGACTACATCCAGGGCGGCCGATCGCCGATCGCCAAGGCCACCGGCACGCCCACCAGTGGCACCGCCCCGCTCACCGTCCAGTTCAGCAGCGCGGGCACGGCCGACCCGGACCCCGGCAACACGCTGAGCTACCAGTGGACGTTCGGCGACGGCACCAGCTCCACGGCCGCGAATCCGTCGAAGGTGTACACCGCCAACGGCAACTACACAGCGCAGTTGAAGGTCACCGACAACACCGGTAAGACGGGCTTCGCCAACGTCCAGATCACCGTCGGCAACAGCGCCCCGGTGGTCACCATCACCACACCATCCAACGGCGGCATGCTCACCTTCGGTGACAAGGTGTCGTACCAGATCACCGTGACCGACCCGGACGGCGGCACTGTCGACTGCTCGAAGGTGGTCCTCAACCCCGCGCTCGGTCACGACGACCACGCGCACGAGACCACCGAGTACCCGGGCTGCTCGGGCACCATCTCCACCGACCTGCTCGGTGGTCATCCGGACGGCGCCAACCTGTTCTACGTGCTGAACGCGCGCTACACCGACAGCGGTGGCGCGGGGGGCGCGGCACCGCTCACCGGCACCGCGCAGGCCATCCTCCAACCGAAGCACAAGCAGTCCGAGTACTTCAGCAGCCAGTCCGGCATCCGGGTCGTCGACCAGGCGGCTGCGGAGAGCACCAAGCGCGTCGGTGACATCTCCACCAACGACTGGATCGCGTTCAGCCCGATGAGCCTGTCGGGCATCTCGACGGTCAGCTACCGGGTGTCGTCGCCGTCCGGTGGCGGCACGATCGAGCTGCGCGCCGGCTCGCCGACCGGCACCCTGCTGGCCACCACCACGGTGCCCAGTACGGGCGGCTGGGACAACTACCAGTCCACGACTCCGGTGAGCGTCGCCGCGCTCAGCGGGACACAGACGCTCTACATGGTGTTCAAGAACAGCAACAACTCGTTCGATCTGGACTCGCACACCTTCGGCGGCAACGGCGTCGGAACACCCGGAACCGGCGGTGGCGTGGCGGGGAAGACCTGGACGGTCACGGCCCAGCACAGCGGCAAGCTGATGGACGTCAGCGGTGTCTCCACCGCCGACGGCGCTCAGATCACCCAGTGGGCGGCCACCGGGGGCAACAACCAGAAGTGGCAGGCCGTCGACGCCGGTAGCGGTGCGGTCTACCTCAAGGCCGTGCACAGCGGCAAGTGCGTCGAGGTGGTCGGCAGCTCCACGGCGGCGGGTGCCTTCCTCCAGCAGGCCACCTGCAACAACGGCAACCAGCAGAAGTTCACCGCGACCGCGACGGGAACCTCCGGGGTCTACACGGTGCGCAGCGTGCTGAGCGGGCTGTGCGTGGACGTCAACGGCGCCGCCACCACCGACGGCGCCCGACTGTTGCAGTGGACCTGCCACAGTGCGGCCAACCAGCAGTGGCGGTTCACGGCGGTGTGACCCGCGGCTGTCGCCGTAGCGAATGACGTCCCGGTCGGGACCGGTATCCGATGAGCGGAGCCGGTTCCGGCCGGGACGTCGTCGTCAGGCTGAGAGGGAGAGAGCGTCGCCCTAGTGCGCCGTGGCGAGCAGCCCCGCCGCCGCCAACGCGTCCCAGAGTTCCTCCGCCACGACGGCCTCCGAGCGTCGCACCGCCTCGGCGACCTGGGAGGTGTTGCGCACACCGACCACCGTCGACACCACCGCCGGATGCCGGCGGACGAAGGCAAGTGCCGCCTGCGACAGGGTGACGCCGTACGTCTCGCAGACCGTCGCGATCCGCCGCGCCCGCTCGATCAACTCTGCCGGGGCCTGCTGGTAGTTGTAGACCGCGTCAGCCGGCGGCCGGTCCCGCGACAGCAGCCCCGAGTTGTAGACACCTGCGATGACCACGCCCACCCCGCGACTCTGGGCGGCGGGCATCAGGTCATCGGCCGCGCCCTGCTCCAGCAGGGTGTACCGCCCGGCGCACATCATCACGTCGACGTCGGCTTCCCGCACGAACCGGGCCAGCATCTCCGACTGGTTCATGCCGGCGCCGATGGCACCCACCACGCCCTGGTCACGCAGCTCGACCAGGGCCGGCACGGCTTCATCGGCGGCCCACTCCCAGTGGTCGTCCGGGTCGTGGAGGTAGACGATGTCGATCCGGTCCAGCCCGGTGCGATCCAGGCTGGCCTCGATCGAGCGAAGGACGCCGTCGCGGCTGAAGTCCCACACCCGCCGGTGGCTCGCGGGGACATCGAACCCGTCGGAGTCCCGCAGGTGGGCGTCCTGCGGCGACGGCACCAGCAGTCGCCCGACCTTCGTCGACACGACGTACTCGTCGCGCGGGCGGTGCCGCAACGCGGCGCCGAGTCGGCGCTCGGACAGACCGAGCCCGTAGTGCGGCGCGGTGTCGTAGTACCGGACGCCCGCCTTCCACGCGGTGTCGACCGCCGACGCGAACTCCTCGTCCGTCGTGGCCCGGTACAGGTTGCCACCCTGGGCCGCACCGAAGCCCAGCTCGGTGAGACGCACCTCCGGGCGACGCGGCAGTGCTCGCACCCTCACGACGCCTCCAACCGATAGACGCGCCGCGCCGTGTCCCCCCAGAGCAGCGCCTGGTCGGCCTCGTCGTGGTCGCCCAGCAACTCCGCCAGCGCCTCGACCCATCGCGGGTACGAGCTGGCGAGCAGACATACCGGCCAGTCCGAGCCGTACATCAGTCGGTCCGGTCCGAACGTGTCGAGCGCGCCCTCGACGGCCGGTCGGAGGTCTTCCGTCGTCCAGGGCGACCGCTCCACTTCCGTCACCAGACCGGAGAGCTTCGCCGTCGTGTTCGGCGAGGCCGCCAACGCCCGCAGACCGCGAGTCCACTCGGTCATCTCCGGACGGCCCAACGCGGGCTTGCCCAGATGGTCGAGCACGAAGCGCACCTCCGGCAGGTCGTGCGCCAGGCGTGCGGCCATGGGCAGCTGGTGTTGGCGGACCAGCAGGTCGAAGACCAGGCCGGCCGCGCCGACCGCCGCGATCCCCCGGCGGACGTCCGGGCGGTCCAGGTACGCCGGGTCGGTCTCGCTCTGTACGAGGTGGCGGATGCCGACGAGGCGTTCCCCGCCCGGTGCGGCCCGCAGGCGTCCGAGGCGCTGGGCGACGTCGTCGGCGGTCAGGTCCACCCAGCCGACGACACCACGGACGAGGGTGTCCCCGGCCGCGACAGCCAGCAGGTCCACCGTCTCCGCCTCCGAGGCGATGGACTGCACCACCACGGTCGCGGTGACCCCGGCGGCCCGGGCCACCGGCGCGAGATCCGCGGGTTCGAAGTCGGCGTCGATGGCCGCCATGGTCACCGGGTCGATCCACGGCTGGGGGTGCCGTGCGCGGACCCAGAGGTGGTGGTGCGCGTCGACGATCCCGGCTCGTCCGGGCACCTCTGCGCCCGTCATCGGCCCAGCCAGCCGCCGTCGACGGGCAGGACGATTCCGTTGACGTAGTCGGATGCCGCCGACGCCAGGAACACCGCGGCGCCACCGAGGTCGTCGGCCCGGCCCCACCGACCCGCCGGGATCCGGGTGAGGATCGCCGGGGCACGGTCGGGGTCGTCGCGCAGCGCCTGGGTGTTGTCGGTGGCGATGTAGCCGGGGGCGATGGCGTTGACGTTCACCCCGTGGGCCGCCCACTCGTTCGCCAGCGCCTTGGTCAGACCGGCCACCCCCGACTTGGACGCGGCGTAGCCGGGGACGGTGATGCCACCCTGGAAACTCAGCAGCGACGCCGTGAAGATGATCTTTCCTCGGCCCCGCTCGACCATCGTCCGGCCGATCTCCCGGCTCAGGACGAACTGGCTGCTGAGGTTCACCTCGATCACGTGGTCCCACATCTCGTCCGGGTGCTCCGCGGCCGGAGTACGGGCGATCGTGCCGCCGTTGTTCACCAGGATGTCGATCGGCCCGAGAGCGGTGATGTCCCGGGCCAGCCGGTGCACGGCCGCGCGGTCGCCGAGGTCGGCCCGCAGCGCGGTGAACCCGCGGCCTGCTGCCCGCACCCGGCGTTCCACCTCGCTGCCGGTCGCTTCGAGCTGGGCGGAGACCCCGACGATGTCGGCACCGGCCAGGGCCAGGGCCTCGGCCATGGCGAGGCCGATGCCGCGCCGTGCCCCGGTCACGACGGCGGTCCGTCCGGACAGGTCGAACAGGGCGCTCACTGGTCGCCCTCCCGCAGGTCGAGCAGCACCTTCATGACGCCGCCACCTTCCAGGGCCGTGAAGGCGTCGGCGGCCGCCTGGACCGGTTCGACACGGGAGATGAGCTGTCGCGCCGGGATCGCGCCCGAGGCGACCAACCGGATCGCCTCCACCATGTCGTCGCGCTGGTAGAGCCGGGCACCCAGGAGTTCCAGCTCGCGCCAGAAGAACCGGTGCAGGTTCACCTCGCGAGGCTTGGGGTGGATCGCCACCATCACCAGCCGACCCCGGGTGGTGAGGACGTCGACCGCCGTGGTGACGCCGGCCGCGGAGCCGGACACCTCGAAGGCGATGTCGGCGCCCGCGCCGTCGGTGCGGTCGTTGACCAGTGCCACGACATCGGTCGATCCCGGGTCGACGGCCTCGATCCCGATCCCGCCCGCCACCTCGCGGCGGAACGGGTCCGGCTCGACGAGGAGCACCCGTGCGCCGCGGCTCAGCGCGACGGTGGCGATGAGGACACCTACCGGTCCACCGCCGACCACGACCACCTGGTCGTCGGCGGTCACGTTCCCCCGCCGGACGTCGTGCACGGCGACCGCGACCGGCTCGACGAGCGCCGCGTGGTCGAGCGGCAACTCCTCGGGCAGCGGCAGGACCAGCTCCACCGGCACGTTCCAGGAGGACTGCATGGCGCCCGGTGAGTCGATGCCGAGGAAGTTCATGGCGTGGCAGACGTGGGAGTTGCCGCGCTCGCAGGCGGCGCACTGCCCGCACGGCCGGGTCGGCATCACGGTGACGGGCTGGCCGACGCTCCAGCCGTCGACGTCCTCGCCGAGGGCCGCGATCCGCCCGGACATCTCGTGGCCGATGATCGCGGAGTCACCGACCCGGGCGTCCATGTCCCCGTGATAGATGTGCAGGTCCGTGCCGCAGATTCCGGTGTAGGCCACCTCGATCCGCACCTGGCCGCGACCGGGTGGCACCGGTTCGCGTTCTTCGATTCCGAGGTGACGCGCCCCCCGGTAGACGACTGCCTTCATCGATCCTCCGTCTCGACGGTCGGTACGTCGGTCGTGCCGACCGGCATGGTCATGGGTGCACCGCCGTGGCGGTGCACCCACGCTCCCTTTGATGTGGTGGTCAGCTCAGTGCCGCGCGGTGGGTGCCACGTCGTTGTGCGAGTTCAGCGACACGACGGGCACCTGGCGGCCGGGGACGATGCCGTCGACCCCGGCCAGCAGCCGACGGCCGGCGCGCTCCGGCCGGACGTTGGGGCTGTCGGCCGTCTGCGGCTGCGGGCGGCGGTTGGCGGCACGGATTAGCTCCTCGTCGACCCGGACACCCAGCCCGGGTGAGTCGCCGAGGACGAAGGCACCGTCCTCGACGTGCAGGTCGATGGAGACCCCGACCGGTCGGTGCAGGTCCTGCAGCTCGCTGGTCAGATGGTTCGGCACCGAGGTCGCGGCGTGCAGCAGCCCGATCGGGCTGTTGCCGATCGGGCTGACCGGCAGGTCGTGGGCGTGTGCCAGGGCGGACGCCCGCAGGAAGTGGGTGACCCCCCAGACGGCGGCCATCTGGACGACGTCGACCGCGCCGGCGGCGATCAGCGGGCGGTACTGTTCGAGCCCGGTGAGGTTTTCCCCGGTGGCGACCGACGCGCGCACTCCTCTGCTCACCGCGGCGTTGCCCTCGGCGTCCCAGCGTCGGACGGGCTCCTCGATCCAGATGAGGTCCAGGCTGCGTTCGAGTTCGCAGACGTGCCGAACGGCCTGTTTGCGGGTCCATGCCTCGTTCACGTCGAGCATCAGACCCGGCCGCCGGCCGTGGCCGGCCTCGGTCAGGACGTCCCGGACCAGGCAGAGCCGGTGCCGGTCGCGCTCGATGTCGAGGCCACCCTTGAGCTTGGCGGCCCGCAGGCCGTGGCTGGCGTAGACCTCGTACTCGGAGACGAGCTCGTCGTCGGTCAGCCCGATGTCCAGGCCGGACGCGTAGGCGGGAACGCGCCGGTCACGTCCGCCCAGCAGCCGCCACAACGGCTCACCGGCGGCCTGCGCCTTGATGTCCCAGAGTGCGGTGTCGAGAGCGCCGATGGTGCCGAACACCGGGCCCGCGTGGCCCGCCTTGAACGTGTGCCGCAACATGCGGTCGTAGAGGGTCGTCACCGCGCGCGGGTCCTCGCCCTCGATGGCGGCGAAGACCCGTTCGATCTCGACGTGCGGCCCGAGGCCGACGCCCGAGATGCCCTCGTCGGTGTCGACGACGACGATCGAGACCGGGACCACCCCGTCGGCGAAGACGCCGTTGGCATCGCCGACCGGCCGCCCCCATTCCTGGACCGTGGTGAGCGTCCGATATCCCGTGATGCGCATGTCAACCCTTCGTGGAACCGGCGGCTACACCGTCGGCAATTTGGCGCTGGAGGAACAGGTAGACCAACAGGACGGGTATCGCGGCGATCAGCACCCCGGAGGCGAAGGTGGGGATGTTGTCGGAGTACTGCCCGCGCAGCGAGGTCACCCCGATCATCAGCGTCCGGTGTTCGGCCGACGGCATCATCACCAGTGCCATGAGGACGTCGTTCCAGCAGAACAGGGCGTTGAGGATGCCGACCGACAGCAGCGCCGGGGTGCCCAGGGGCAGCATGATCCGGCGGTACACGCCGTACACGGTGTTGCCGTCGATCCGGGCCGCGTCGACGATCTCCGACGGGATGCCCTTGTAGTAGCTCGTCATCAGGAAGACGGTGAAGGGCAGGAACTGGGCCACGTAGACCAGGATCAGGCCCGGGTACGTGTCGATGAGCGCGGTGTCGGCCATGATCCGGGCGAGCGGCACCATGATCACCTGGAACGGGATGAAGAGCCCCGCGAGGCAGCCCAGGAACAACGCCGACGAGCCACGGAACCGCAACTGGCTCAGGGCGAAGCCGGCCATCGACCCGAGCAGCAGCAGCAGGAGCACCGACGCCGTCACCACGAACAGCGAGTTGACGAAGTAGCGGCCCATCCCGACGCTGTTCCACGCCGTGCTGATGTTCTCCCAACGCAGAGCGTCGGTCAGGGAGAACCGGTCGAGGATGTAGTCACGGCGCGTCTTCATCGCGACGTTGGCGGTGAACAGCAGGGGGTAGATCGTCGCCAGGGCGAGCAACGACATGGGGATGGCGATCAGCCACCAGCCCAGGCGGAGGCGAGACATCAATCCTCCTTTCCGGATCGTTCGAGCAGCTTGATCTGCAACAGCCCCACCACGAGCATGATCATGAAGAGGATCGTCGACGCGGCCGACGCGAGAGCGGGACGGTTCATCTGGCCCTGCTGCTTCCAGATGTAGAACTCCGGCAGGTACGTCGACCCCTCCGGCCCGCCGCTGGTCATGACGTAGAGCAGCCCGAACATCGAGGTCAGCATCCCGATCATCGTGGTCACGAAGACGAACTGGATGGTGCGCGAGAGGCTCGGGACGATCACGTGCCAGACCACCTGGCGCAGCGACGCCCCGTCCACGCGGGCGGCGTCCAGCAGCGCGGGGTCCAGCGTGGCGAACCCGGCGAGGAACACCACCAAGGCCATGCCGAAGGTGGCCCAGATGTGCACGCCGACCACCATGAACATCGCGATGCCCGGGTCACCGAGCCAGTCGATCGGATCGACACCGACCGAGGAGAGGACGGCGTTGAGGGGGCCGTCGAAGGCGAGCAGCAGGTTGAAGATCGCACCGACGATGACCGGTGAGAGCACCGCGGGAAAGAAGTAGACGCTGCGGTAGAAGCGGTGACCGGGCACCCGCAGGTAGATGAACGTCGCGAGCAGACCGGGGATCGCCACCGCCACCGGCAGCAGCAGCACCAGCAGCCCGACGTTCTTCAGCGCGGTCTGGAACAGCGGGTCGGCGAAGAGCTCCCGATAGTTGCCGAAACCGACAGCCGTCCCGTTCTGCGCACCGTCGCCGGTGAAGGAGAAGTTGACCCCGAGGATCAGCGGGTAGAGCCGCAGCAGCACGATGATCAGGACGGCTGGGGCGACCAGGATGTAGGGGGCGAAGCGTTCCGCGCGCAGCCCGCCCCGGTCGGGACGGGGGCGTACGCCACCCCGGTGCGCGGCGGGGGTGCCCGCCGCCCCGCCGGCCCGTCCGGCCGGAGCCAGACGGACCGACGGTTGCGTGTTTCCGATTGGCACGAGGTCAGCCCGCCTGGTCGGAAGCGGCCAACTGCTTCACCACCTCGTCGACGGTGATCGAACCGCTGAGCAGTTGCTGGGAGAGGCGGCCCATCAGGTCGAGCGTCTTCGAGGAGAGCGCGACGTGCAGCGCGGGCTTGCCACTCTTCAGCTCGTTGACGATCGTGGAGACCGCCGGCCCGCCCTGCGACACGTCGATGGTGGTGTCGGCGGCGATCGCGCCGGCGTCGGCGTAGAACGCCTTCAGCGCGTCGGCCGAACTCAGGGAGCGCACCAGGTCGGCGGCCACCTTCGGGTCCTTCGTCCACTTGGCGACCGCGTAGCCGATGCCACCGTCGTACGGGAGGCTCGGGGTGGTGCCGGCGGTGACGACCGGGGCCTTCATGACGCCGAGCTTCTCCGGGGTGAGGAACTCGTTGAAGTCCTGCCAGTGCCCCACGTCCGACATCAGGCCCATGACGTGCGCGGCCTTGCCGGACTGGAAGAGTGCGAAGGAGTCGTTGAACATAGCGGTCGAGTTGGCCCCGTCGCTGTTCATCTTCTTCTCACCGGTCTCCTTCCAGAGTTGGAAGACCCGCTTGACGTTTGCCGAGTTCCAGTCGCGCTTGCCGGTGATCCAGGCGTCGTACTCCGCGGCGGTGAGGGTGGTCGAGCCCATGCTGGAGAGCCAGAACTGGATGCCGACGCCCTCCTTGTTGCCGAGGGCGAAGCACTTGGAGCCGGCCTTGGCGATGGCGGCGCAGTCGGCGACGAACTTGTCCCACGTGGTGGCCGGGCTCGCCGGGTCGAGGTTCGCCTTCTGGTAGACCGCCTTGTTGTAGTAGATGGGGTAACCCTGCAGCGTCACCGGTGCGGCGTAGGTCTTGCCGTCCTTGGCGAACGCCTCCCAGCCGGCCAACCGCTGCTTGTCCTCGGCCACGTAGTCGTCGAGCGGCACCAGCGCGTCCACCCGGTCGCGGATCTGGCCACCGCCGTTGAACAGCATGACGTCCGGGCCCTTGCCGGACTGGATGGCCGCACCGAGCAGCGTGTAGTACTGGTCGAAGGGCTGCGCGACGAACTCGACAGTGACGTTGGCGTGCTTCTTCTTGAAGTCGGCCTTCGCCTTGTCCAGGTACGACTTCGCGAACGGCTCGCCGGACTTCCAGTCCCACACCACCAACTTGTCGTCCGAGCCGCCGCTGGACTTGCCCGAATCGCTGGCACTGCCACAGCCGGCCAAGGCCAGTCCCACAACGAGGACGGCCGACCACATTGCGCGCTGTCTCATCAGTTGTCACCTCTGAACGTGGGGTGGCCGACGGGCGGGCCGCCATGCCATTGTTGATCGGAAAGTAACTCGTATGACGTGTGACGTCAATAGTCGGCCGTAGACTGATGTCGACGTCGTGCCACGGCGAGCCATTCGGAGGGGGACATGACGCCAGCGCAGGAGACAGCCCTGAACAATCCGGGGACCCCGGAGTGGGTGCGTCGACCGACCAACCTCGCCAGGGCGGTCACCGCCGAACTCGTGCAGCGCATCGTCCGTGGCGTCCACCCGTCCGGGACGTCCCTGCCACCCGAACCGGTCCTCTGCGACACCTTCTCCGTGAGCCGGACCGTCGTCCGGGAAGCCGTCAAGATCCTTCAGGAGAAGGGGTTGGTGCAGGTCCGCCAGGGTGCCGGCACCATGGTCACCCCACCGTCACACTGGGACATGCTCGACGAGCTCGTCCTCGCGGCCACCATCGCCGAGGACGACAGCCTCGCCATTCTCGACGACCTCGTCGTCACCCGGCGGGTGCTGGAGTCCGACATGGCGAACGTGGCCGCCCGCCTCGCCGACGCCGAGACCGTCGACCGGCTGCGCGCCATGGTGGACCGGATGGACGAGCTCGTCGACGACCACGTCACGTACCACGACCATGACCGGGCCTTCCACGACACGATCATGCAGGCATCCGGGAACCGCATCGCCCGCGGCGTCGTGCGGGCACTGGAAAGCCAGGTCATCAACACCGCCCGCTACATGGGCCGCACCGAACGCTCGCTGTGCGTGGCATCCAACAAGGGCCACCGACGCATCTACGAGCGCATCGCCGCCCACGACTCCGAGGGCGCCGCCCAGGCGATGTTCACCCACATCACCGAGGCCTGGCTGGTCCGCCGCAGCGGCTCGGGCAAGCCGGTACGTCTTCAGCGCTGAAGGGCGCAGCTCCAACGCTGAGGGCGGCAGCGCCTGCTCCCGCGATCTCGGAGCAGGCGCCACCGCCGATGTCAGCGCCGGCCTCGCCGGCGACCGGGATCAGGAGAACTGCGCGAAGAACCTCCAGATCTCACCCTTGGTCCAGGTCGTGATGCCGCTCTCGGCGTAGGTGCCGTCGACCGGACCGGGCATGTGACCGTTGTCGTACGCCGCCCACTGCACCGGGTATCCGGACCGGCAGCCCGAGTAGGTGGTCGTGATGTGGGTGCGGCTGCCCGCGCCCGGCTCGGGCGGGTTCTGCGCGGTGCACCCGTTGTTGCGGACGAACGTGTCCCGCAACGACCGCCCCTGGGAGATGCTCAGGACGTTGTCCGAGATGCCGTGCAATCCGAAGTACGCGATGGGCTGCGTGCCGCCGCTGCAGCCACTGATCTGCCCGCCGGAGATGACCGCGACGGCCCGGAAGACGGTGGGCCGCGCGCAGGCGATGGCGTAGCTCATGCCGCCGCCCCAGCTGAAGCCGAGGGCGAAGCGCTGCCTCGGGTTGACGCAGAGGCTGCTCTCGATCCGGGTGATCATGTCATCGACGAAGGTGATGTCCTCACCGCCGGCGTTGCCCCAACCGTTGCCGAACCCCTGGGGCGCGACCAGGATCGCGCTGTTGTTCGACTGCTCCTGCTGCCCGTAGTAGGACCACGGGGTCCCGCTCGTGCCGCCGGAGGAGATCTCCTGCATGGTGCCGCCTCGCCAGTGGAACGCGAAGATCAGCCGGTACGGGTTGCTGTTGTTGTAGTTCGCGGGCACCCGCAGGATGAAGGTGCGGCTCTTGCCGTTGGTCTGGATCGTGTGCGTGCCACTGGAGAGCGTCGGCGCCTTGCCGCACCCGCTGCCGCCCGTCGGCGGCGGGTTGCCGCTGTCCGTGGGGACGAGTTGCCACTGCTGGTTGGCGCCACCCCAGTCGGCGTACTGCACGATGTTGCCACCGTCGGCGGTGGACGCTCCCTGCACCTCGACGGCCTTGCCGCTGTGCCGGCTGATCAGCCGCACATGGCCGCCGTCGGAGTCGGCCAGCCGGAACTGCTGGTTGGTCCCGTTGAGGTCGGACCACTGCACGATCGCTCCGCCGTCGGCGGTCGAGAAGTTGCTGACGTCGAGGACCTTGCCCGAGTGCCGGGACTTCAGCCGGTAGAAGCCTCCCCCGGAGTCCACGAACTGCCATTGCTGGTTCGCGCCGTTGTTCCGGGTCCACTGGCTGATCCGTGCGCCGTCGTTGGTGGCCGAGCCGTACAGGTCCAACGCCTTGCCGCTGTTGCGATTGACCAGGACGTACCAGGCGTTGGTGTCCACGGTCGCCGCAGAGGCGGGGGCCGCGTTGACCGCGACGAGCGTGCTGGCCGCCATGACCGCGGCCGCCGCTGCGGCCAAGCCTGACCGCCAGCGACGTCTCCGTGGAGAGGCGGGACGAGCCTCACCGATGGCCTTCATGGTCCACTCCTTCGATCGGGGTCATCCACGAGCAGAACGCACGCGGGTGCCCTGGCGTGCGTGCCGACGTCTGGTGGTGGCGTCAGCACGTCTGGGGGGATGGGTGCGGGCGAGATGCGGCAGGCGGCGACCGGAGGCCGCGCGTGCGGCACCTCGACGAGGAGGATTGCGGCGGCCCGCCCTCCGGGCGGGCCGCCATCCCTGTCACCTACGGCGTTGCGGTCACTATCCGATGCGGACCAGCTGCCACTGCTGGTTGCTGCCACCCCAGTCGGCGTACTGGACGATGTTGCCGCCGTCGGCGGTGGACGCGCCCTGCACCTCGACGGCCTTGCCGCTGTTGCGGTTGATCACACGCACGTAGCCATCGGATGACTGGGCGAGCCGGAACTGCTGGTTGGTGCCGTTGCCGTCGCTCCACTGCACGATCGCCGCGCCGTCGGCGGTGGAAAAGTTGTAGACGTCGAGCACCTTGCTGGAGTTCCGCGACTTCAGCCGGTAGTAGCCGCCGCCCGAGTCGACGAACTGCCACTGCTGGTTCACGCCGTTGTTGCGCGTCCACTGGCTGATTCGCGCCCCGTCAGTGGTCGCGTTGGCGTACACGTCCAGGGCCTTGCCGCTGTTGCGATTCAGCAGGACGTACCAGGCACTGGTGTCCACCCCGGAGCCCGGCGGAGGCGTGGTCGGCGGGGTCGAGCCGGAGTTGAGCGCGTCCAGGACGGCCGTGTACGCGGCCTTCTTGTTGCCGTTGCAGTCGAACAGCAGGGCGTTGTCCGAACCCCGCCACGAGTCACAGTCGCGCACGCCCCAGGTGGTGATGCCGGTGCAGCGCGAGACGGCCAGGCAGGCGCGGGTGACCGAGCCGTAGATGTTGGCCTGGTTGCCGCCGGTCATCACGTCCAGCTCGGTGATCTGCACGTCCACACCGAGGTCGGCGAAACGCTGCAGGTTGGCCTGGTAGTCACCGGCCAACGACGTGCCCAGGTGCGACTGGAAACCCACACAATCGATCGGCACCCCACGGGACTTGAAGTCCCGCACCATGTTGTAGATGCCCGTCGACTTCGCGTTGATCCCATCGGTGTTGTAGTCGTTGTAACACAACTTCGCACCCGGATCCGCCGCCCGCGCCGCCCGGAACGCCGCCTCGATCCAGTCGTTACCGGTGCGCTGCAGGTTCGAATCACGACGCCCACCACTGCCACCGTCGGCGAACGCCTCGTTCACCACATCCCACGAATGGATCTTGCCCCGGAAATGCGTCGCCACCTGCGTCACATGGTTGATCGCCGCGTTCCGCAACGCGCTACCCGACATCCCCTGCGCCCAGCCCGGCTGCTGCTGATACCACAACAACGCATGACCCCGCACGCTCATCCCGTTGGCCTGCGCATGACTGACCAACCGATCACCACCGCCATAGTTGAACTGACCCTGCTGCGGCTCGGTGGCGTCCCACTTCATCTCGTTCTCGGCCACGACACTGTTGAACTCACGGTTCAGGATGGTCGTGTACGCACTGGTGGAGAGCTTGCCCGTCGCGACGGCCGCACCGAAATAGCGGCCCTTCTCCGCCGCCGCGGCCTTCAAGGTCGTGCCAGCGGCGGCTGCGGGATTCAGCGCCACGGTCATACCGGTGGTGAGGGCGACGGCGAGGGTCGCTGCCGCCAGCATCTTTCTCATGGGCTTCATGTCGTTCCTTTTCAGTGGTTGCATCGGTGGTGGTGATGTGCCACTTCACTCGGGACAGATGGCCGAGCCGGCCATCCTGGCCACCAGGCGTCGGCGCGCCCGGTCCGAGAGGACTGCCGGCACCTGCCGGGTCCCGAGGTGACGTCCGCATGCCCTGGGGACGTCGCGATCGGAGGTACGACCCGTGCGGCTCGCCCGGTGAGCCACCACAACGATCGGCCTCTATATCGAGAGTGAGCGATAACATGTCGTTCGTCAAGACGTAACGAGCCGTTCACGCCCATCTCCCGGAACGCCGCGTTTCGCCCGGTACCAACGGGCCCGCAGCAGCCGTGCTCAGCAGCCACGCGACCAGGCGGACGAGCCGCAGCGCCGCGCCGCCGGGGTGCTGCCGTACGGCGACGCTGTTATCGCTCACAGTCGTCAGCCGAAGACGACCGTCGACTTCTCGCGGTTACGGGCAACCGGTGGCCGGGCCGCCCGGGGCCGGCTGCGCCGGGCCCGCGTCGACCCGCAGTCCGGCGAGGATGTCGGCAGTGGTGTGCGCCTCGATGCCGGGCTGGGCGGCATCGGTGAAACGGGCGACGACCGCCCGTACGTGTCGTTCGGCGGGTGCGGCGAGGCCGTCGTAGACGGCCGCGAACAACTCGCGGGCCGGCCGCCTGAGCCATCCGTCCGGAAGGAGTTCCACGGGCAGTTGCGGGTCGAGAACGGGAAAACGGCGGAAGGTGTCCATGATCTCGGTACGGGCCCGCACAGCGGCGGCTCCGTCGACCGCCCCGGACGCCACCGGGGGCAACAGTGGCGTCCAGCGCCGGAGGAACTCCTCGTAGCTGCGACTGATCGCCTCGACGTCCCAGGCCTCGATCGGGGCACGGTGACCGGTCGAGTCGAGCGCGACCTGCCGTCCGCGAAACACCGTGACAGCACCGTGGGTGAGCTGGTCGAGCTGGGCCCGAGCGGGAGCGGTCAGTTCGCGGGGCGAGATCCACAACCCGTCGTACAACGGCGCGTATCCGAGCCAGCGGAGCTGGGCGCGCAGGGCCCGTCGCTGCGTGCTCAGGCCCTGGGGCAGCGAGAAGGCGACGACCGTCCAGCACCCGTCCCACAGTGCCGCGGCCGTGGTGGAGGTGATGATCCAGTGGCCGCCGGCGGAGAGGTTGGCGGCGGCCGCCCGGCTGAGCCGGTAGGAACTGCGCCGCCCCAGCCGACTGCCCTCCAGGACGCCACGACGGGCCAGCCGGCTGATCGCGGTACGCGCCCCGGCCGTGGTCACGCCGGTCTCGGCGAGCAGCTCCACGATGGCGGCGGACGGGAGGGCAGCCCTGGTCCGCAGCGTGTAGTCCGCCAGCAGGGTCACCGCGACGCCCTGGGGTGAGTTGCCCACCTGCCGCCGGGGCAGTCGGAGTGGCTGGTCTCCGTCGTCCGGATATATCTCGTCGATGTCGAACGGGCTTGCCACAGGCGCTCCGTGCTCCTCAGGGACGGTGTGACGACTGTAGACGGACCGCCGCCGAGCCGGGCTGCGGTAGCCGCCCTCGATAGAGAAGCTTCGATTGACACTTGTGGGTCCTCGGGGGACACTAATTGCCACACGATGCCGTCCGGAGCCGGGCAGGGCGAGTCACAGACAGCGGGCATCGCGCGATCACCCGCGGGAGCCGGGCGTCCCCGCCAGCGGACCGCGCAGCCAGTCCCAGCCTGCACAGGCAACCGAAGGAGTCGTTCGTTGAGAACCAGAAGGAAACTGCTGCTCGCCCTCGCCATGACACTGGTGGCTGCCGGCCTGGTGGTCCCCGCGATCCGACCCGCGTACGCGGCGTCGCTGACCGAGGTGACCAGCTTCGGCGACAACCCGGGCCGGATGCGCATGCACGTCTACGTGCCGGACAACCGCCCGGCCAGGCCGGCCACCGTGGTGGCCATGCACGGCTGCGGCGGGTCGGGCCCCGGCTTCTACTCCGGCAGCGAGTTCGCCAGCCTCGCCGACCGGTACGGGTTCATCGTGATCTACCCGTCCGCGACCCAGCAGGCCGGCTTCGGCAACTGCTTCGACGTCTGGTCGGACGCTGCCAAGCGCCGCGGCGGTGGCAGCGACCCGGTGTCGATCGTCTCGATGGTCCGGCACGTCCAACAGCAGTACGCCGCCGACCCGGACCGCGTCTACGCCACCGGCAGCTCGTCCGGCGGCATGATGACCAACCACATGCTCGCCCTCTATCCCGACCTGTTCAAGGCCGGCGCGGCGTTCATGGGGGTGCCGTACAACTGCTTCGCCAACGCGGCGGACTTCCCACCCACCAGCAGTCAGTGCACCGGCGGTGCCATGAACCGGACCCCGCAGCAGTGGGGTGACGCGGTGCGCCAGGCGTACCCCGGCTATTCCGGCCCCCGCCCGCGCGTGCAGCTGTGGCACGGCACCAACGACACCCTCGTGCCGTACTCGTTGTTGACCGAGACGATCGAGCAGTGGACCAACGTGTTCGGGCTGAGCCAGACACCGACCTCCACCGACACTCCCCAGGCCAACTGGAACCGGCGGAGGTACGCCGACACCAGCGGCACCGTCCAGGTCGAGGCGTACAGCATCCAGGGCGCCGGGCACAGCCTGCCCTCCAGCGGCATGGCCGCGTCCGCCATCCAGTTCTTCGGCCTGACCAACCCGACGACGCCGCCCCCGACGACGCCACCCCCGACCACCCCGCCCCCGACCACCCCCCCTCCGACCACACCGCCGCCGGCTCCCGGCACCTGCGGTGTGACAGTCGCCATCAACGCCTGGAACACCGGCCTGACCGAGAACATCACCGTCACCAACACCGGCACCACCGCCGTCAACGGCTGGTCCCTGGTCTTCACCCTGCCCTCCGGGCAGACCATCACCTCAGGTTGGAACGCCTCCTACTCCCCGAGCTCCGGGCAGGTGACTGCCAAGAACGTCACCTACAACGCCGGCATCCCCGCCAACGGGTCGGTGACGATCGGCTTCCAGGCCACGCACTCCGGTAACACCGCCAAGCCCAGCGCGGTCACCCTCAACGGCGCATCCTGCGCGGTCTCCTGACACCAGCCGACGCCCGATGAGGCCGTGCGCCGGTCACCACTCGGGTGGTGACCGGCGCACGGGTCGTTCCGGCATGGTCAGCGGTAACCGGCGGTCACCACGTTGGTCTGCACGGCGTTCTCGGTGGCGTCGGACGGATAGCCGGCGACCATGGCCCCCTCGTAGAAGGTGCCGGCGCTCAGGTTCGCGCCGCCGTCGGGCTTGCAGCAGTCACCGCCACTGCCCAGGATGATCGCGCCCTGCTTCTTCATCGGGCTGTATCCCGGCGGGAGCGAGCCGTCCCAGAGCGTGTAGAGGCTGCCGGACTGGGCGTTGCTGCCCTTGATGGCAAAGCGGCTCACGCCGTTGTTCTTGAGTGTCGCGGTCACGAACTTGCTGGTGAAGGCGCGCTGGTTCGGGTTCCAGGAGCTGCTTCCGCCGGGGAACAGACCCCACTCCAGGTCGGCCTGCACCCAGGGGCCACTGCCCGAGCAGCCGCCGAACCAGCACTGCGTACCGAAGTTGATGGCGTCCATCGCCCCGGCGGCGTCGGCCTTCCTCGTCGTCTCGCTGTTGCCGTAGTCGAAACAGCAGCCGCTGTTGACGTGCGTGCCGCTGGTCACCATGTACATGCCCTCGGGAGCCGCGCCGGTCGGCACCCCGGTCAGGTGGCCGTCGCGCCAGTAGCTGTTGCCGGGGTTGATGTAGAGCGAGTACGCCTTGGCGCCGCCCACCGTCAGGGACTCCGACGTCGCGGTCGCCGGCCTGCTCTGCGGTGACCCCGGAACCACGCTCGACCCCTGGTACCAGAGGTCGTTGCCGCGCCCGGACTGGTCGAAGACGACAGTGATCACGCAGGTCGTGCCGGAGCAGAACGAGTCCTGCGTCGCCGCGTTGGCGGTGCCACCCGTACCCGTGAGCCCGATGTTGCGGGTCGTGTTGTCCGACGAACGCCGGACCTGGTAGAGGTTGCCGGCGTACGCCTCGTAGAGCGCCCGCGTCGTGCTGTGCGCCGCGATGCACGGGGTGCCGCCGGAGGCGTAGATGTCGCACGGGCGCGAACCGGTCGGCGGGTTGGTCGGAGGCGGGGTCGTCGGCGAGGCCCACTGCTGGTTGGTGCCGCCGTTGCAGGACCAGAGGATGATCTTCGTGCCGTTCGCGGTGGCGGCGCCGTTGGCGTCGAGGCACAGCCCGGACTGCACGCCGGTGACGGTGCCGTTGCTGTTGACGTTCCACTGCTGGTTGTTCTGGCCGTTGCAGTCCCAGATGATCGCCTGGGTGCCGTTGGTGGTGCCTCGGCCGGAGGCGTCCAGGCACTTGTTGCCGTACACCTGGAGTTGTCTGGTCGACGTCCAGGTCCAGGTCTGGCCGGCAGCGCCGTTGCAGTCCCACAGTTGCGTCTGGGTGCCGTTGGTGGTGCTGGAGTTGGGCACTTCGAGGCAGCGGCCGGACGCCGTACCGATGATCGGGGTGCTCTGCCCCGGCTCGATGGCTGCCGCCAGCGGTGCCGCAGCGGCTGCCTCGGCGGTCGGCGAGGGGGCGCCGGGGGTGGCGCCGATGCCGACGAGAACGCCAACCAGCGCGCCGGCCAGGGCGGTCAGGCGTCGGGCGCGATGGCGCCTCGGGATGAGTTCGGGGGCTTTTCCTGGCCCACCGGGGGACGGGGTTCGCACGAGGTTGCTCCTCGGAGTCGTGAGGGCGCGGGGGATTGTCGACGCGCCAGGGCGGTGGTCGCGGCGGCGGTGATGGCGAATCGATTCGCAGCGAATCGTATGACCTTTGTTGAATTCATGTCAATAAATGTGTGTCTCTGGTGAGGCGCTGGCCGGTGGGCGGACAGCCAGCGCCTCACCTCCCCCGAGACGCCTACCGGCCCAGGACCCGCCACGTCTGGTTCAGCGGGTTGCCCTGGCCGGCTCCGATGCAGGTCCACTGGTGGACCGGCGCCCGCGCCGCCGTGGAAACCGTGCTGACGTCGACGCACTTGCCGCTGTGCCGGGCGACGAGTTGGTAGTCGTGCGAGTCGTTGCCCGAGTAGGTCACCTTGCGCAGGGTGAACTGCTGGTTGGTGCCGTTCAGGCAGGTCCACTGATGCACGGCCGCGCCGTCGGCGGTGGACACGCCACTGACGTCGAGGCACTTGCCGCTCTGCTGGTTGACCACCGTGTAGGTGTTGGCCACCCCGGCGACCGGGCGGAAGTTCCAGAGCTGCTGATCACCGCCCTCGCAGTAGAACTGCTGCTGGACCGTGCCGTCGGCGGTGCTCAGGTTGGGGTTGTCCAGGCACTGCTGCGAGTGCTGGGCCACCGCCACCGACTGGAAGCCGCCGTCCGACGGCGGCAGCAGGGTGACCGTGTAGGTGTCGGTCTGGTTGGCGTACGGCAGTGTCACTGTGACGTTGTTGTTGGAGACGCCGACCACGCTGTTCGAGACGGTGACCGGCCCCTGCACGGCGCCGCCGCCGTTGTGGGGAATGCGCTGGGTGAGGACCCGGACCTGGTTGTTCTGCACGATGCCGCTGGTGGTGTCCAGGCGTTGCAGGTTGACTGTCAGGTTCCCGGTGGTACGACCACCACCGACCAGCACCTTCGCCGCGCCGGTCGCCCTGGTGGCGTACGCGTCATAGGACTGGCTGGGGGTCACCGCGACGATCTGCCCGGCCTGGGAGGCGTAGTAGCGGTAGGCCCACCACTCGCCCCTGGGCTGGTGCTGACCGGCCGAGTTGCGGATCAGCAGGTTGCCGAGGTCGTTGTGCAGGCTGCCGCCGCTGGCCCAGTTCGCCCGGAGGCCGTCCGCCCGGGCCCGCTCCAGGCGCGCGATGTACCAGGCGCCGTCGGCCGGGTTCTGCTCGTCGGGGGCGCCGTACTCGTTGATCTGGTACGGCCGCGGGTGGGCGATGCCGCGCGGGTCGAGGGTGGCGTTGGCGGCGGCGACGTTGGCGACCGGGTCACCCGGCAGCGAGTGCCAGCTGATGATGTCCGGCACGGTGTTGGTCGAGCGGACGAAGTCCAGGTACTGGTTCCAGAAGGTGTGCGTCGTCGACGGCACGCAGGCGCAGCTCGGCCCGACGATGAGCTGGCTGGGGAACTCCGCTCGGATGCGCTGGTAGGTGCGGCGCCACAGTTCGAGGTACTGCGAGATCGGACGGTTCCAGAAGATGGTGATGTTGGGTTCGTTCCAGATGTCCCACTGCACGGACAGCCCGGACGCCCGGACGTCGCTGATGAGTCGGGTCAGGAAGTTGTCGTAGTCGGTCCAGTTGCCGTTGTCGCCGGGGAAGCGGGAGATGCCGGCACCGTCGGCGCCCCACAGGTCGTGCGGCAGGATGATGAACTTCCCACCGAGGGCCGTGGTCCGACGGGCCTGGGCGACTGTGGAGTTCCACCGCCGGTCGTAGGTGCCACCGACCCAGCCGCTGCCGGGAAGCTGCGCGCCACCGGCGCGCATGTACTGGAACTTGACGTCTCGGTAGAAGTGGTCGGCCGGGCCGCTGGCGTTCTCGGTCATGCCGTAGATCCAGCCGGACGCACGGTAGGTCGGCGTGCCGTTGGTCGTGGAGAAGTCGACGCTGATCGACTCATTCGCCGCCTGGGCCGGGGACGGGACGACGGTTACGGCGGCAGCGGCGGCGAGCAGGCCGACCACGAGTCGGGCGACGAGCGCACGGGCTCGGTCTGACCTGCCGCGGGACGGGGTTTTCACGGGCGGCTCCTTGGTGGGGCGCGGGGGACGCTCTCCGGAGGCAGCACTTGCGAATCGATTCGCACGGATCGTAGGACCGGGGACTGATCTGTGTCAATGAAGTGAAGACCCGATGAAGCTGGCGTTTCCGCCCAGGTCCTCGATGGACTGGCCGATCCCTTGACCCGCAGGTGTGGACAGACCTATCTTCGGGCGAACCGATTCGGCGAATCGGTTCGCCTCATGGTCGGACTGGGTCCGGCCCGCGACGGTCACCCGCACACCCCACCTGACGATCGACTTGAAGTGAGGCAACACATGACAGGACTCAGTCGTCGGCGGCGCCTGGCCGCCGTTGTCGTGATGGCGCTCGCCGCAGCGGCGGGCAGCGCCTGCTCGTCGTCCACCGACGACCCCGCCGAAGGCGGCGCCTACGTCGTCTGGGACCCGTACCCGCAGTTTGCCGACGACTCCGACTGGGTCACGCTGCTCAAGAAGTGCGGCACCTCCGCCGGGGCGACGATCGAGCGGACCGGCTACGACACCACCGACCTGACCAACAAGGCGCTGCTCGCCGCCCAGCAGGGCAACTCGCCGGACGTGCTGATCGTGGACAACCCGGTGATCTCGACACTGGCCGAGGCCGGCGCCCTCACCACCACCGACGACAACAAGCTGGACGTCTCGGCCATGGAGAAGAACCTGCTCGGCGCCGGCCAGAGCGAGGGCCGGACGTACGGAGTGCCGATCGGGGCGAACACGCTTGCTCTCTATTACAACAAGGATCTGCTGACCGCCGCCGGCGTCGACCCGGCCACGATCAAGGACTGGACGTCCCTGACCGCGGCACTGACCACGGTCAAGGCCAAGGGAAAGAAGGGCATCACGTTCTCGGCCATCGGCACCGAGGAGGGCAGCTTCCAGTTCCTGCCCTGGTTCTGGGGATCGGGAGCCCAACTAACCACTCTGGACTCGCCGCAGGCGGTGTCTGCGCTGACGCTCTGGACGGACTGGCTCAAGCAGGGCCACGCCCCCAACTCCGTCATCAACAACACCCAGACCACGAGTTGGCAGGAGTTCGCCACCGGCGATTACGCGTTCGCCGAGAACGGCACCTGGCAGCTGGCCAACGCGGAGAAGCTCGGTTTCTCGTACGGCACCATCGCGATCCCGGCCAGCGCGGGTGGCCCGGCCCCCGCGCCCACCGGCGGTGAGTTCGTCTCCATCCCGGTGCAGAAGGACACCGGTCGGTACGACACGTCGCAGAAGCTCGTCGCCTGCCTGACCAACGCCGACAACCTCCTCACCACCGACACCACGCTCTCCTACGTCGCGCCTGTCGCCGCCGTCCAGGATCGACAGGCCACCGCGGACCCCAAGCTCAAGGTGTGGGTCGAGGCGGTCCGAGCGGCCAAGGGCCGCACCGGCGACAACCTCGGCACGAAGTATCCGAAGATCTCCGAATCGCTGTGGACTGCGGTGCAGGCGGCACTCAGCGGCGGGAAGTCGCCGCGCGAGGCGCTGTCCGCCGCGCAGGCCGCCGCCACGACCAGGTAAGCACGCCGAACCGACACCATGCCCCCGATGACACAGAGCTCCACCACCGCACGAGACCAGGGTGGGGCGGCGAAGGCCGCCCCACCCGGGCCTCCCCCGTCCCGTGCCCGCCGGCGCAGCCGATGGCCGGCATGGGGCTTCCTGGCACCCGTCACCATCTACCTGTTGGCCTTCTACGCTTACCCGCTCTACCGCAACGTCGAGCTGAGCCTGCGCGAGTACACCGTCCGCTCGTTCGTGCAGGGCGGCGCGCCCTTCGCCGGCCTGGACAACTACCGGACCGTGCTGACCGACCCGGCCTTCGGGCCGACGCTGACGCACACAGTGGTCTTCACCGCCGCGTCGCTCGCCTTCCAGTTCACCATCGGCATGGCCCTGGCCCTCTTCTTCCACCAGCACTTCCCGCTGTCGCGCACGCTGCGGGCACTGATCCTCGTACCGTGGCTGCTGCCACTGATCGTGTCGGCGTCGACCTGGTCGTGGCTGCTCAACAGCGACTCGGGGCTGGTCAACGCCGCGCTCGGTGTCGTCGGCATCGACCCGGTCAACTGGCTCACCTCGCCGGGCTGGTCGCTCACCTCGGTGATCATCGCGAACATCTGGATCGGCATCCCGTTCAACCTGGTGGTGCTCTACAGCGGCCTACAGGCGATCCCCACCGAGATGTACGAGGCGTCGGCGCTGGACGGCGCGACGGGATGGCAGCGGTTCTGGTCGATCACCTTCCCGTTGCTGCGCCCCGTCTCCGCGATCACGCTGTTGCTGGGGTTGATCTACACACTGAAGGTCTTCGACATCGTCTGGATCATGACCAGAGGCGGGCCGACCGGCTCCTCAGCCACGCTCGCGACCTGGTCGTACCGCCTCGGATTCGGCAACCTCCTGCCCGAGTTCGGCCCGGGCGCGGCCGTCGGCAACCTGCTCATCGTGATGGCCCTGATCGCCGGGCTCGTCTACATCCGGATCGAGCGAAGGCAGCACCTACGATGACCGCATCAACGCCTCGGGCCTGGTGGAAGACCGGTGTCGGTCTGGTGCTGACCGGGCTGATGCTCTTCCCCGTCTACTGGATGATCAACGTGTCGTTCACCCGGGACCGGGACATGCGGGCCAGTCCCCCGCACCTGATCCCGACCAACGGCACGTTGGACGGCTACCGGGCGGTGCTCGACCAGCAACTGCCGTACCTCGGGACCAGCTTCCTGGTCGGCCTCGGCACTGTGGTGCTGACCGTGGCGCTGGCCGCTCCCGCCGGGTACGCGCTGGCGAAGCTCCGACCGCCCGGCGGCCCGGCGCTGAGCTTCGTGCTGCTGATCGCGCAGATGATCCCGGGGATCATCATGGCGATGGGCTTCTACGCCATCTATCTCACCCTCGGCATCCTCAACACGCTGCCCGGCCTGATCCTGGCCGACACCACGCTCGCGGTGCCGTTCGGCGTACTGATCTTCACGGCCTTCATGTCCGGAATTCCCGACGAGCTGCTCCAGGCGGCCGTGGTCGACGGCGCTGGCCGGCTGCGGACCTTCTGGTCGGTCGTGCTGCCGGTGAGCCGCAACTCGATCGTCACGGTGTCGCTGTTCGCGTTCCTGTGGTCCTGGTCGGACTTCATCTTCGCCTCGACCCTCGCCGGCGGCGGCGACCACCAGCCGATCACCCTCGGCATCTACCACTACATCGGCAACAACAACCAGCAGTGGAACGCCATCATGGCCACCGCCGTCGTCGCCTCCATCCCGGCCGCCGCGCTGCTGATCCTGGCCCAGCGGTACGTCTCGATGGGCGTGACCGCCGGCGCCGTCAAGGACTGACCACCCACGCGGTCGAGGATTCACCACCCGCACCACAGAAAGGCACCCGCCACCCATGACCGTCGCCCCGTCCGGTCCGGAGTTCGCAATCCAGGACATCCCGTTCAGCTACCGCGGTTCCTGGTTCAATATCTCCCCGGTGGTAGCCGAGAAGACGTACGCCGAGGACCTGCACCTGGTCTCCCACCAGACCGGGATGCATCCGGTGCTGCGCCTGTCCCCCACGGTCGCCGGCGCCACTGTCGTCGCCACACCCGCGCTGCTGACCTGGCGTGACGGCACCGGTCGGATCGAGGCCGTCTACGACGGACCGGACACCCTGCGGATCCGGGGCCGAGGGCTCGGTCTGCGGGTGGCCGCCGCCGCGCGCATCCTCACACCGTTCAGCGGCACCTACCTGTACTTGGACCCGCTCGACGGGTCACACGTGTTCACCTCGTACGAGACGGGTCGCCGCTACCGGGTCACGGTGCTCTCGGGCACTCTCGCGCGGACCGACGGCGCGGAGGCGCTCGGCACCGCCGACCGCTCACTGGACCTGCCGGGCGACCAGCCCTGGGAGATCGCGGTCGAGGAGTACGCCACCGCCCGCCGCCCGTACGCCGGATCGGTCACCTTCAAGCAGTTGTGCCGGGACCGCATCGCGGAGTTCACCGCGTTCGTCGACGCGATCGCGCCGTGGCGCGGCGCGGAGACCCCTGCCGCCGAACTGGCCGCGTACGTGCTGTGGTCGGCCACCGTCGCCCCGGCGGGCTTCGTCACCCGACCGGCGGTCCTGATGTCCAAGCACTGGATGGACAAGGTGTGGAGCTGGGACCACTGCTTCAACGCGATCGCCCTGGCCGGCGGTGAGCCGGAGCTGGCCTGGCACCAGTTCCATCTGCCCTTCGACCACCAGGACGAAGCCGGTGCGTTGCCAGACTCGGTCACCCACTCCGAGGTCCTGCACAACTACGTCAAGCCCCCCATCCACGGCTGGGCCCTGCGACACCTGCGCCGACGACTTCCCCAGCCACCGGATCGGGCGGCGCTGGCGCAGACGTACGACCGGCTTGCACGCTGGACCCGGTTCTGGCTCGACGCCCGTCGAGCTCCCGGCCAGGACCTGCCCCACTACCAGCACGGCAATGACAGCGGCTGGGACAACGCGACCACCTTCGACGCCGACCGGGTCCTCCAGACGGCCGACCTCGCCGCGTTCCTGGTCTCGCAGCTCCGCTGCCTCGCGGACCTCGCCACCGAGCTGGGCGAGCCGGCCGAGCCGTGGTCCCGGGAGGCCGACCGGATCTGCGCGGCCCTGCTGCGGGAACTGTGGGACGGCGAACGCTTCACCGCCCGCAGCCCCCGCACCGGACGACGGAGGGCCAGCCGCAGCCTGCTCGACCTGATGCCCATCGCGCTCGGGGCCGACCTGCCGGCACCGGTCGCGGCAGCGCTGGCGCGGGGCGTCGAAACCCACCTGACCACCCACGGGCTGGCCACCGAACCGACGGATTCGGCCCACTACGTCGCCGACGGCTACTGGCGCGGGCCGATCTGGGCGCCCTCCACGGTTCTGATCGAGGACGGTCTGCGGCGGGCCGGCCAGAGCCGGATGGCCGACGACATCAGTCGACGATTCCTCGCCCTGTGTGAGAAGTCCGGGTTCGCGGAGAACTTCGACGCCGAGACCGGGGCCGGGCTGCGCGACCGCGCCTACACCTGGACCGCCAGCAGCTATCTCATCCTCGCCGCCGCGCAGGAGCAACGGCGGGCAGCGGGAGGCTAGGGCCGGCTCAGCGGGCCCGGACCGGGCCGGTGCTGGAGCGCAACGAGATGGGCGGGCTGTATAGCCGGTGTCGTGGCACGGCCCCGCGCTCGGCGATGTTCTCCAGAAGCAGCGACACCGCCTCGGCGCCCATCTCGACCATCGGTACGTCGGCAGCGGTCAACGGTGGGCGGAAATCCTCCGCCCAGTGCTGGGCAGCGACGCCGGTGACGGAGAAGTCGCCGGGCACGGACAACCCGGCGCCGGTCAACGCGCGCTGCATTCCGGGCAGCGCTGCCTCGTTGATGGTGGCCACCGCCGTGACGCCCGGGTGCGTCACGAGCAGCTGCTCGACGCACGCCTCGCCCGAGGCCGTGTCGTCGCCGCAGCAGACCTCCACACCGGTCAGGCCTCGTTCCTCGGCAGCCGCCCGGAACCCGGCCAGCGCCCGATGGCTGGGGCCGTAACCCGCGGCGACCAGCTCGGCGGAGCGGTTCACGAGGGCCACCTGCCGGTGCCCCAGATCGGCCAGGTGGTGCACGCACCGGGCGATCAACCCGGCGTAGTCGATGTCGATCCAGCTCATGCCGTGTGGTTCGGCCGTCCGCCCGATCGTGACGAAGGGCAGGCCGGCCTTCGTCAGCCGAGTCACCCGCTCGTCCTCCAGGCGGATCTCCATGAGCACCACGCCGTCGACCCGACGCCCGGTGACGATCCGCTCGAACGACCGGTCGTGGTCGCCACCGGACGGCGACAGCAGCACATCGAGGTCGTGGCGAGCGGCCGCCTCGACGACGCTGGCGACGAAGCCCAACTGCATGTCGGTCAACCGTTGGCTCGCCGGAGGGATCACCAGCCCGAGGGTGCGGGTGCGGCCCTCCTTCAACGCGCGGGCGCTGGCGTTCGGCCGATAGTCCAGCTCGTCGATGACCGCCTGGATCCGTTGCCGGGTCGCCTCCGACACCGTCCGTTTTCCGCTCAGCACGTAGGACACGGTGCTGCGGGAAACCCCGGCCCGGCGAGCGATCTCCCCGATGTTCATAGACCGCCCTCGAATCGAATCTTGCCCCGACACGGGACGCACCAGGCTGCGCTGACGAGCATATCCACCCGACGCTCGACAACCGGGGGCCCCGGCTCGCGACCTGGCGCTATCGCATGGACAACCATTAATGTCATAGGTATTACGTGTGATGAAGAATCGTCGCCACGCCGCATCCCACCGCACACCGGAAAGGATCCGATGAACGTGAAGAAAAAGCTAAGTCGCCTCATTGCCACCGCGGGGACCGTGTTGGTCCTTCTCGCCGGCGCTGGTGCCTACGTCGCCTCGGACGCGCCGAGCGCTCGGGCCGCAGTCTCGGGCCCGTGCGACATCTACGCCACCGGCGGCACCCCGTGCGTTGCCGCGCACAGCACCACCCGGGCGCTGTACGGCGCGTACAACGGCCCGCTCTACCAGGTCCGACGCTCGTCGGACAGCACCACCCGGGACATCGGTCTGCTGAGCGCGGGCGGATACGCGAATGCCGCGACCCAGGACTCGTTCTGCGCCAACACCAGCTGCGTCATCACCGTCATCTACGACCAGTCCGGTCGCAACAACCGTCTCACCCAGGCACCGCCCGGCGGCTTCACCGGCCCCGCCCCCGGTGGATGGGACAACCTCGCCGACGCGAAGGCCGCGCCGGTCACCGTCGGCGGCCAGAAGGCGTACGGCGTCTACATCGCGCCCGGCACCGGTTACCGCAACAACAACACCAACGGCGTCGCGACCGGCGACCAGCCCGAGGGGATCTACGCGGTCGTCGACGGCACGCACTACAACCAGTGGTGCTGCTTCGACTACGGCAACGCCCAGACGAACAACCTTGCCGACGAGCGCGCCATCATGGAGACCGTCTACTTCGGCGCCAACAAGCAGTGGGGCTACGGCGCGGGCAGCGGCCCCTGGGTCATGGCCGACCTGGAGTGGGGGCTGTTCTCCGGGGTGAACGCGGGCTACAACAACATCGCGTCCATCAACCACCGCTTCGTCACGGCCATGGTCAAGGGCGAGCCGAACCACTGGGCGATCCGGGGCGGCAACGCGCAGTCGGGCAGCCTGACCACCTACTTCGACGGGCCCCGCCCCAACGGCTACCACCCGATGAAGAAGGAGGGTGCCATCCTCCTCGGCATCGGCGGCGACAACAGCATCACCGGCCGAGGCACCTTCTTCGAGGGCGTGCTGACCTCGGGCTACCCGTCGGCGGCCACCGAGAACGCCGTGCAGGCCAACATCAACGCCGCCGCCTACGCGCCGGCCGGCGGCGGCAACCCGCAACAGAACGTCCAGGTCGTGGGTGGCCAGTCCGGCCGCTGCATCGACGTACCGAACGGCAGCACCACCAACGGCACCCAGACCCAGCTGTGGGACTGCACCGGCGGCACGCCGCAACGTTGGACCTACACCGCCGCCAGGCAACTCCAGGTGTACGGCAACAAGTGCCTCGACGCCTCCGGCCAGGGCACCACCAACGGCACCCAGGCGATCATCTGGGACTGCCACGGGGGCACCAACCAACAGTGGAACCTCAATGCCAACGGCACGATCACCGGCGCCCAGTCCGGGCTCTGCCTCGACGCCAACGGCGCCGCCACCGCGAACGGCACCAAACTCATCCTCTGGGCCTGCAACGGCGGCAGCAACCAGCAGTGGTCCACCCGGAGCTGACCACGTGCACCATCAGGTCGGTCGTGCCGGTTCCGAGAGGTCTGCGGAGCCGGCACGACCGACGACCCGGTCGTGCCTCAGCGGGTGCTGCCTGACGTCGGTGCCGCACCGCGCGCCTGGCTGGCCCCGCCTGAGCGCTTGAGCATGTACGCCCCGCCGGCAACGAAGACGACGCCGAGGACGATCCCGACGAGATTGCCCTGGGCCAGACTGGAGAAGACCGCCAGAATGCCGATGATGACTGCCACTCCGCCGAGAAATCGCATGAAGTAGCCGCCGACAGACTTGACCCGTTCATTCGTCATGGTCTTTCTGTGCCCGGCGTGCCGGTCCGACAAACGAGCGCGGGCAGCCGACGCCGAGGACGGACCCACCCACTCCGGTGGGCCGTATAGTGCCCGGGTGGACAGGGACAAGGTCCGGCAGGCATACGCGTCCGTCTCGGAGCTGTACATCGGGCTGTTCGGCAGCCGCGAGCAGGTGGATCCGGCCGACCTCTCGTTCATCGGCCGGCATCTGGGGACTCGGGCGGGCAGGGTGCTCGATCTGGGGTGTGGCCCCGGCCATCTCACCGGTTACCTGCGTTCGCTGGGCGTCGACGCGGCGGGGATCGACCTGGTGCCCGAGTTCCTCGCCCACGCGCGGGCCGCCCACCCGGACGTCGAGTTCCAGCTCGGGTCGCTGGAGAACCTCGACGTCGCCAGCGGCTCCCTCGACGGCATCCTCGCGTGGTACTCGACGATCCATCTGCCACCGCAGGAGCTGGACGGCGTCCTCAACGAGTTCCGGCGAGCGATCGCCCCAGCCGGGACGGTGGTGCTGGGCGTGTTCGTCGCCGACGAGGTCGGCGCCTTCGACCACAAGGTCGTGACCGCCTACCGCTGGCCCCTGGACGAGATCTCCGAGCGCCTCAGCCGGGCCGGCTTCAAGGAGGTCGAGCGCCTGGAGCGACCGAGAGAAGGCGACCAGCGACCGCATGCCGCCATCGCGGCGATCGCTGTGTGAAGGTCGAGCCCTTCGTGCTCAGCCGTGCAAGGACGGGGAGGCCCCTGCGTCACGCCATCTCATTGAGGTGCCGCAGCAGGCGATGCGGCGGAGCTGTGGTGCGCCGGCCTGACGCAGAACTCGTTGCCGTCCGGGTCTGCCAGCACGACTGCGCCGTCCTGAGCGACATCAAGTCGGGTGGCGCCCAGCGAGACCAGCTCGTCGACCGTCGCCTGCTGGTCGCCAGCGGCCGGGACCAGTTCGAAGCGCTGCCGGTTCGGCTCGGTTCTCGGGGCCACCGGCGAGCCCGCCCATGCGATCTTGGTGCCGCCGCGTGGTGACTGGATCGCGGTCTCCTCGTCCTGGTCCCACACCAGCGGCCAGCCCAGCACGTTGCTCCAGAACAGGCCGACGTCCCGGTTGCCGTCGCAGGTGAGCTCACCGAGGAAGCCGCGTCCGGCGAGGTAGGCGTTGCCCGGCTCGATCACGCAGAACGCGTAGCCCGCGGGGTCGACCAGGACGACGTGCCTCTCCTCGGGTCGTTGCCCGACGTCGAGGTGGCGGCCACCCAGCTTCAACGCCGTCGCCACCGTGTGCTGCTGCTCGTCGAGATCAGCGCTGGTCAGGTGCAGGTGCATGCGGTTCGCGCCGAGCTGACCAGCGCGGCCCGGAACGAACCGAAGAGCAAGCTGGGCGTCCTCGCCCGGCAGGAGCGCACCGACGGCGTCCTCGAAGACCTCCCGGCCGAGCAGAGCGGACCAGAACTGGGCCGCACGAGCCGGGTCGTCCGCCTCGACGGTCACTGCCAGCAGTCGCGAACGCATCACCAGACCCTAGACACCGCCCCGGCAGGGCGACAAAGGGATTGACGTCCTGGTGCGCGTACCGGAGGAGGGCTTGCTCTCCGCCGCGCAGCACCGCGCCGCGACACCGCACACGGCGGGCAGGCGGCAGTTTGTGACTGCCGGCCACCGGCCGCGACGACGACCCGCCCCTCACGTCAGTTGGTGATCACCGGCCAGGCGTAGGCGAGCAGGGCGCACGCCGCACCCAGAAGCGCGAGTGAGACGCCCCGGGTGGGCAGGGGCAGGGCGGCGAGCACGATGAGAATGACAGCGACGATGTACAGAAATGCCTGAATCGACATGGGGCTCTCCTCGATCATGGGGATTGATGGCGGCTGACTGTAACCCCCGGAGAGCCACCGCGCTCAGTCGTATCATTTCGGCCGTGACTTCTGCGCTCGGGAACCTCTCCGCCCAGCAGCGGGCGTTGGTGGACCGGTGGCTGCCGAACGCGACCGTCGAGAGAGACCACAGTTGGGGCCTGACGACGACCACCGTCGTCGAGATGACCCACGCCGGGTCACGATTCATCGTCAAAGCCGCCGGCCCTGACGACCACCACATCCAACGAGAACTCCATGCCCACCTCAACTGGTTGCACCCCTGGACCAGCCGGGGACGCGCGCCTGCCCTGGTGCACGGCAGCGCGGACGCGAAGGTCCTCGTCACCCGGTACCTGCCCGGTGAGCTGGTGCTGGGCGGCACGCACGCCGACGACCCCGCCGTGTATCGGCAGGCGGGCGAGTTGCTGGCCCTGCTGCACGCGCAGAGTGTCGTCGTGGACGACGACTACGAGAGGCGCGAGAACGAGAAGTCACTGGCGTGGCTCCGCCAACCACACGGGATCGCCGCGGCCACCGCGGAGCGCCTACGAGCCGAGATCGGGACCTGGGCGACACCACCCGCGACCCTGGTGCCCACCCATGGGGACTGGCAGCCCCGAAACTGGATCGTCCACCGCGACGTCGTGGGCATCATCGACTTCGGCCGTGCGGCAATGCGTCCCGCGTCCACGGATTTCGCCCGGCTCGCCGTCCAGGACTTCAACCGCAACCCGAACCTCGAAACGGCGTTCCTCGACGGGTACGGGCCCGATCCGCGCGATGCGGGTGCGTGGCACCGTGACCGGGTCCGCGCGGCGATAGGCACTGCCGTCTGGGCCCACCGCGTGGGCGACGAACCATTCGAAGCGCAGGGCCATCGAATGATCGCGGAAGCGCTCTCGTCCTCCCGGGCATGACGACAGCCCGTGCTGTCCCTGCCGTACCAGCGGTGATCGGGCAGCATGGTCGTCATGAGTTCGGTTGTCATGCTCCGGCGCTATCCGCTCAAGAGCGCTCAAGGCGAGGCACTCACGGCGGTCGAGGTCGAGCCGACCGGTCTGCGCGGCGATCGGGCGTGGGCCTGCATCGATCGCCTGGACGGGACGGTGGGCAGCGCCAAACATCCACGACGATGGGGTCGCCTGTGCGGTGTCGCCGCCACGACACACGTCGACGGCGCGGAGACGACGGTGACGCTGGACGTCGACGGCACCTCGCTGCGAGCCGGCAGCGCTGCGGCAGATGCCGCACTGAGCAGGCACCTGGGCCGCCCGGTGCGGCTGAGCCGGGAGCTGCCGCCTGACGCACGGCTGCACCGGACGTTGCCCGACGAGGTCGGCATGGTGCCGGACTGGATGAGCGGCACCCGGCCCGGCCAGGAAACCATCACGACGATCGCGGGCACCGAACGAGTCGGCCGGTTCGTCGATTTCGGCGCCGTCCACATCGTGACCACCGGTGCGCTGGATCTGCTGGGCCAGCGCATCGGAGGCGCCAGTGTGGCCGCGGCGCGCTTTCGACCGAACCTGGTCATCGACGCACCCGGTGACCCGGAACCGGGGCAGGAGCTACGTCTGGGCGACGTCGTGCTCCGGGTTACCCTGCCCACCCCGAGGTGCGTCATTCCCGGCCTGCCCCAGGCCGACCTGCCGGCGGACCGCTCGGTGCTGAGCGCCCTGGCTCGGCACTACCGCGTCCCGGTCGCCGGGCTCGGGCACGCGGCCTGCTTCGGGACGTACGCCGATGTCGTCCAACCAGGCCGGCTCCGCCTGGGGCAGCGCGTCCGCTAGGAGCCCGTTCGATCCGTGGACGGCCGGTGGCCTCCGTGGGACGCGAGCAGCGCCTCCGCCACGATCTCAGCGTCGGCCTCTGCGACGTCGGCCGGATACTCCGGCAGCAGGTCGTCCCAGACGGGCAGCCACGACCCGAAAAACTGTGCCTGCCCTTCGGGCCGGGCGAAGAACCAGATGTGCAGGTGGGCGCCACCATCGCCGATGCGATACAGGTGAGCCCGCGAGATGTGCGGCAGCGCCTGCATGTGGCGAACGATGCGGGTGCCCAACAGCCCCAGTTCGGCGGCCAGCTCGTCCGGCAGGTCCGCCATGTCGTAGTGGTCACGCGGATGCAGCATGAGTACGAGCGGGACGCCCACGCCCGAGATCCGGACCAGTCGCCAGTGGTCGTTCCACCAGATGCCCTTGTCCCGGTCGCGGCACGCGTCACAGTCCGACGGATCCTCACCGTGGCGCGGGGGCTCCGGGAGCACCGGCGGGCGCAGGGGCGTTACGCGCAACCCGTCCGGCTCGAAGGGACTGATCTCCCAGCCCGTCATCCGTGCCAACGGAAGTCGACGCTCGCTGTCCGCGGCGGCGATTGCGTGGTCGTAGAACTCGTCCGGTCGCAAAGCCATGCGGCGAAGACTAGCCCGGGAGGAATCCGCGTGATCGACAGGCTCTCGGGACGGTCACGACACGCCACCCGGCGTCGTCACGCCCGACGATCGTGGGCTTCCGCCAAGGACCTGATGTGCGCTGCCCGCTGCCTCAGCAGGCGTCGCAGATACGGCGCGACCAGCACCCGGGCGGCCACCGCTCCCAGCGGCCCCCAGGGTGCGCTCATCGTCACGCGGTCGGTCATCCGCGTCCCACCGCCGTCCAGGCCTTGGAAGTGGTGCTCATGACGGAAGGCGCTGAAAGGACCCCGTGTCTGCTCGTCAACGAAGCGGTGGGGCCGTTCATAGACGGTGATCCGGCTGGTCATGCACCAGCGCAGACCCAGATGGCGGGCGCGGAAGGTGACCTCGTCTCCGAGCGTGAGGAGACGACGTCCGGTGCTGGTGGTGGCCGTCTCCTGGCTGCCGCGCAGGGACGCGGCGTGCACGTCCACATCGAGTTCCAGGTCGAACACCACGTCCGGGGCAGCGTCGATGACGGACACGATCTCGATCAGCGCCGGCACGTCGGCAGCTTAGCAACGTGGTGAGCGTTTCCCCCGGCCGCTCGTGACGCCCGGTCGGCGGCATGAGCGCGCACACGTGCGTCACCTATCCCTGGAAGAGGGAGTGGTACCGGTCGAGGTAGAGGGGCCACCCGGCTTCGTCCTCGACGCCGTCCCGAACCGATTCCCAGCCAGGCCCGTGCCGGTCGAGATGCCGGTGCTCCAGCTCGACCCTGGTCTGGTCCGGAGTCTCGACCACGAAGGTGACCTCGACCTCGCTGGTCAGGCCAGGGTCGGTTTCGAGCTGCCAGGTCGGTCCGATATCCCAGCTGAAGACGACCCGCGTCGGCGGCTCGAAGGCGAGAATGCGCGCCCACCGGCATTCGCTGCCGTCGACGCCCCGGTCGTAGATGTGCCCGCCGACCCTGGGCTCGAACACGGTTTCGGCGATCGGGACCTGCAGCAGGTTGTGCTCGCGAGGCTTGAAGTCCCCGAACCGCTCGGTGAACACGGTGAAGGCCTGCTCGATTGGTGCGTTGACGACGATCTGTCGGCGGACCACCGACGTGGCTGCTTGCGTCATGAGCTCTCCTCGGTCTCTTCAACGACGTCCTGATAGCCATCCAGCGCCCGTCGCCAGAACGTGTCGAGCTGGTCCCGCAGAGCGGCCAGGCCAACCGGGCTGAGCCGGTAGACGCGGCGGGTCCCCACGGCCTGGTCAACGACCAGGCCGGCGCTCTTGAGCACCTTGAGATGCTGCGACACGGCCGGCCGGCTGATCGGCAGCTCGTGTGCCAGCTCCCCCACGGCGCGGGGCCCCTCGGCGAGGCGTTGAACGATGGCGAGCCTGCTGGGATCGCCCAGCGCTTCCCAACCCGGATGCGTTCGGTAAGTCGCCACGAACGTAAGCTACGACTTACGATTGCCGTGGTCAAGGGGAACTGCTGAACGATCAGCCCGTCACCGCCTTCGCCACCCGCTACGGCGTACCGACCGAGCCGCGCAACGTACATTCAGGGCTGGTGCAAACCGGCCTTAGAGACCGGAACGGTCTGCGACGATATGAGCGCCACAAAGGGCATGGCTCGGCAGTGCGTGGATTTCTGCTGCACCCCGACGGTCGGCACTGGGAAGCACTCGCTTCTCAGGGGTGACCTGGCCTACTCCGCAGCCGGCGTTGGTGACGACGGACGGCGACGAGCCCGGCCAGCGGTGAGGAGCAGCGATGACCCACGGTGGAGAGCACCGCCCGCAGATCGTCGTCGGGCTGGTGGCGACCCCGCCGGATCACCCGGCGCGGGTGGCCGCACGGCTCACCGCCGAGCTGGCCGGCGGGCTCCGCGAGCGGGTGAACGCGGACGTGCGGTGGACTGTCCGGGAAGGCTGGGGCGAGGTGGCGCCGCGCCGCGACGGTGGTGTTGAGGCACTGCTCGACGATCTTGCTCGGCGGCGTGCCGAAGACCAGTGGGACGTCGCAGTCTGCCTGACCGACCTGCCGCTGCATGTCGAGCGGGTGCCGCTGGTCGCGCAGACGTCCGCTCGGCGGCGAGTCGCGGTGGTGTCCCTGCCAGCGCTGGGACTGAACCAGCTACGAGCGGCCCGCGCGGCCGTTCCGGATCTGGTGAGCCGGCTGCTGAGCGATGCTTCGGACCAGCGGGTGCCGCAGGCCGGCTGGGCACCGACCGAGATGGCGAGCAGGGTTCCCGCCGTCCACCGGATGGTCGGCGAGGCCGACGCCGGGGAACGAAGCTACGTCGCCTCGCGGTTCATCGGCCGGGTGCGGCTGTTGACCGGCATGGTCCGAGCCAACCGCCCGGGGCGAGCCCTGCTGGGCCTGTCCAAGCTGCTGGTCGGCGCGTTCGGCACGGCCGCGTTCGCGCTCACCACGGACACCATCTGGCAGATGGGCGATGCCCTCGGCGGATTCCGGCTCGCGGTGATCATGCTTCTCGGGCTGTCGGCGTTGGTGGCCTGGCTGATCGTCGCGCACAACCTGTGGGAGAAACCGGACCGGGAGACGCCGGCTGAGCTGGCACGGCTGTTCAACCTGGGCACGATCCTCACCCTCACTCTGGCCACGGTGCTGTCGTACGCGGTGTTGTTCGTGGGGACGGTGCTCGTCGGGGCACTGCTGATCGACACATCCGTGCTGGAACAGACCTTGCAGCGGCCGGTCGATCTCACCGACTATCTGACGCTCGCCTGGATCACCAGTTCGCTGGCCACTGTCGGCGGCGCGATCGGCTCCGGGCTGGAGAACGAGGAGACGGTCCGGGCCGCCGCTTACGGTTACCATCCCGAACCGGACGGCTGGCGGGACGAGAAAGACGGGCAGCCCCGCAGCAGGAGGTAAGCGGGATGCCTCAAGTCTCTACCTGACCAACTATGGACCGGGCGGTGCGAGAGAGAGTTGGCGGCAGTCGTACCGGTCAGCCGGTGGGCTGGAAGACGGCCCGTACGCGTCCGTCGGACTTCTGTTTGAACCTCTCGTAGCCGCGCGGAGCTCGCCCAGCACGAATACTGCCGCCCTTGCGGCACTTACCTGACTCCCGCCGAAACGGCCGTTGGCCCTACAACATCTCCAGCGGTTGCGGACCGGCCGGCGGCGGAAACGCCGTGTCGAGCGCCACCACGTCCTCCTCGGTAAGTTGCACGTCACGCGCCTCCGCGTTCTCCCGCGTGTGTTCTGGCTTGGACGATCGGGGGATGGCTGCGACCGCCTCCTGTCGCAGCAGCCAGGCCAGCGCGACCTGAGCGGGCGTGGCCTCGTGCCGGGCGGCGACCTCCGCGACCTGGGGGTGGCCGAGCAGCCGCCCCTGCTCGATCGGCGAGTACGCCATCACCGGGATTCGGTGCTCGCGTAGCCACGGTAGGAGGTCGTACTCGGGGCCGCGGCGCGTGAGGTTGTACAGGATCTGATTCGTCGCGCAGGCATCTCCGCCCGCATCGAGCAGCTCCGTCATGTCCGAAAGATCAAAGTTGCTCACACCCCACTGCCCGATGTCGCCGGCGTCGACGAGTTCGGCGAACGCCTCGATCGTCTCCGCGAGTGGATGCGGGCCGCGCCAGTGCAGCAGGTAGAGGTCGATGTGGTCGACGCCGAGTCGTTGCAGGCTGCGGCGGCAGGCCTGCACGGTTCCCCGCCGACTGGCGTTGGACGGCAGCACCTTGTCGACCAGAAAGGCGTCGGCGCGCCGTCCGACGACTGCCTCGCCGACGAGTTCCTCGGAAGCGCCGTCACCGTACATCTCCGCAGTGTCGATCATGGTCATGCCCAGGTCGAGCCCGGTACGCAGGGCGGTCATCTCGTCCCGCCGCCTCGCGGGGCGCTCGCCGAGGTACCAGGTTCCCTGGCCGAGCACGGGCATGGTCTGGCCGGACGGCAACTCGATCGCGTCGGCAGCAGGGTTCATGTCGGCCTTCCGGGTACCAGTGGGTTGTCTGCGATACCCGCTGCGACAGCCAGCACACGCGCGATGCGGCCTTCTCCGCACAGGCACTGGCTGTGCAGCGGGCAGGTGAGGAGAATTGTCCACCCTCGAGCGGGCTTCGCTGGCCTGTTTGCCCGTCCCCCACACCGGGAAGGCGACCGCGATCTAGCGACGCGCCGCCGGCGGGGCGGTGCTGCGAAGGGGAGGCCGCAGAGATGGCGCAGAACCAGCAGCCACTGACCGGCAAGCGGATCGCTTGCCTCGCCGCCGACGGAGTGGAGGACGTGGAATACACCCAGTCCCGAGCTGCCGCGGAGCAGGCGGGAGCCGAGGTCCATCTGATCTCCCTGCAGTCGGGCGAGATCCAGTCGATGAACCAGGACATCAACCCGGCCAACCGCTATCGGGTGGACCGGACCGTGAACGACGTCAATGCGGCCGACTACGACGCCCTGTTGCTGCCTGGCGGGACGGTCAACCCCGACCGGCTCCGGATGAACCCGCAGGCGATGGACTTCGTCCGGGCGTTCTTCCAACAACAGAAGCCGGTGGCGGCGATCTGCCACGGCCCCTGGTCGTTGGTCGAGACCGGCATGGTCAACGGCCGGACTCTCACCTCATTCCCCAGCCTGCGCACAGACATCCGTAACGCGGGCGGGAACTGGGTGGACCAACAGGTGCAGGTCGACAACCGCTTGGTCACCAGCCGCAGTCCCAGCGACCTTCCGGCATTCTGCGCAAAGATGGTCGAGGAGTTCGCCCAGGGCGAAGACGTCCGCCAGATGGCGACGGCCTGACAAGCGGGGCTCAGGGCCGGAAGCACCAGGCCGGTCCTGAGCCCGTAGCGGCGTTTATCCCGCCGCCCGAAAGGCCGCCGCTCCCGCCGAGCAGCGGCTGTTAGAACCGGTGCAAAGCGACGATCAGCCGGTGCCGTGACGCCGTGCTGAGCAGCGGGACAGGGATCGCCTGCGTACTGCGGCCGATGGGCGGGTTGAGGTGGTTTCCGAGGGGTATCCGGGCGCCTAGGGGTCGCGGCCCGGACCGTCGTGAACCGGAATGCGCGGCCGGTGCGACCGGATGCGGAGGCTACCCGTGACTCAACTAGCAACCCGAGATGCAGTGAAGGCCAGGCAGGACGAGGTTCAGCGGCGCGGGCGCGGGCTCGGCTGGATGAGTCTCGGCCTTGGTGTGGCACAGCTAGCGGCACCGGACACGGTGCGTCGCATCAGCGGAGTGGACGACTCCCCCACGACCCGGGCGGTGGTGCCGCTGGTCGGGGCGCGGGAGTTGGTACATGCGGCCGGGCTTCTGACGAGCCGGCGGAAGAGCATCTGGGCGTGGACCCGGGTCCTGGGCGACGCGATGGACCTGGCCTCTCTCGGGGTGGCCATCGCCCGCCGTGGCGGGCGCCGCCGTCGTCGTCTCGTCGGTGTCACTGGCGCCGTCGTCGGGATCACGGTGGTGGACCTGCTGACCGCCGTGCAAGCCACCCGGGCGAAAAGGAGCGGGGCGGTACAAGGCTTACGCGAAGGAGGATCCATGGAGCTGACGGCCACGACAACCATCCGCAAAACCCCACCCAAGGTCTACGCGTTCTGGCGCGACCTGGGCAACCTCCCGACGTTCATGGCCCACCTTGAGGAGATCCGCACCACCGGTGATCGCACGAGCCACTGGTCCGCCAGCGCTCCGTTCGGCAAGAACGTCGAGTGGGACGCGGAGATCGTTGACGAGGCACCCGGCGAGAAGATCGCGTGGCGGTCGACCGGGAACGCGGATGTGCCGAACGCCGGTACGGTCCGCTTCGTTCCCGCCCCGGACGGCGTGAGCACCGAGGTGCACGTCGTTCTGTCGTACGACATCCCGGGCGGCGCGATCGGCAAGGCCGTCGCCAGGTACTTCGGCGAGGAACCACACCAACAGCTCGACGACGACCTGCGGCGGCTCAAACAGGTGCTGGAGACCGGCCAGGTGGTTCGTTCCGACGGTGCCCCGTGGGGCAAGCGGGCCCGCAAGGAGTTCCCACAGCGTCCGGCGCAACCGCTGTCGGATGCCGAACTGGCCAAGGGGGCGGACGCGTGAGGGCGAACACCTGGGCCGGCCGCAACAAGGTCAAGGTCCGTGACGTGCCGGACCCGAAGGTCCTGAACGAGCGCGATGCCATCGTACGGATCACTTCCACGGCGATCTGCGGCTCGGACCTGCACCTGCTCGATGGGTACGTGCCCACGATGCAGGACGGCGACGTCATGGGTCACGAGTTCATGGGCGAGGTGATCGAGGTCGGCCGGGGCGTCGATCCGGGCCGGCTGAGCGTCGGGGACCGGGTCGTCGTGCCGTTCCCCATCGCCTGCGGCGCGTGCGGCGCCTGCGCCGCCGAGCTGTACTCCTGCTGCGAGAACTCCAACCCCAACGCCGGGATCGCGGAGAAGATGTTCGGTCACCCGGTCTCCGGAATCTTCGGCTATTCGCATCTGACCGGCGGCTTCGCGGGCGGTCAGGCACAGTACGCGCGGGTGCCGTTCGCCGACGTCGGGCCACTGAAGATCGAGGCCGACCTGACCGACGAACAGGTGCTGTTCCTCTCCGACATCCTGCCCACCGGCTACATGGGTGCCGAAATGTGCGACATCCAGTCCACCGACGTGGTCGCGGTGTGGGGCGCCGGCCCGGTCGGCCAGTTCGCGATGGACAGTGCCCGCGCGCTCGGCGCCGCGAAGGTCATCGCCATCGACAAGGAGCCCTACCGGCTGCAGATGGCCGAACGGGCGGGCCACACGCCGGTGAACTTCGAGGAGGTCGACGTGCGGTCCCGGCTGCTGGAACTGACCGGTGGGCGGGGACCGGACAAGTGCATCGACGCCGTCGGCATGGAAGCCAGCCACGGCAGCGCGCACGTGCACGCCTACGACCGAGTCAAGCAGGCAGTCCGCTCGGAGACCGAGCGCCCGCACGCACTGCGGCAGGCGATCCTGTCGTGCCGCAGCGGCGGCATCGTGTCGGTGATCGGCGTGTACGGCGGCTTCCTCGACAAGTTCCCGGCCGGGGCGTGGATGAACCGGGCGCTGACCCTGCGTACCGGTCAATGCCACGTACAGCGCTACATGAAGCCGCTGCTGCAGCGCATCGAACGCGGGGAGATCGACCCGACCCGGGTCATCACCCACACCCTGCCGCTCGACCAGGCAGAACGCGGCTTCGAGATCTTCAAGAACAAGCAGGACCACTGCGAGAAGGTCGTCCTCAAACCTTGACCACCACCCGCATCCGGCCACCGCGGCGCGCCCGGTGGCCGGATGCGGCGTATCCGGAGACATCGGCCTGCGGGCGCGGGGCATTCGCAACGGGGCTGCCCAGCTGTTTGCCGCGGACGACCCTGGGAAGGCGCACTCGGTGAGCGGGCCAGACACGGACCTAGGCACCCGATCGGACACCAGCCGTGCCGTGGCGTTCAGCGATGCGATCTTCGCCATCATCATCACGTTGCTGGTCCTGGACCTCCGGGTGCCGGACGTTGCTCCTGGCCGCCTCCTGTCTGGCCTACTCGACCAATGGCCATCGTACGTCGCCTATCTCGCGTCCTATTCGTACGTGGCCGTCGTCTGGCTCAACCACAAGGCGGCGTTCAACCGCATCCGGCAGGTCGATCGCGGCCTGCACTGGATGAACCTCTTCGTGCTGTTCAGCACGGCGCTGCTGCCGTTTCCGACCATTGTCGTGTCGCACGCGCTGCAGGAGCACAACAACGCGGACCAGCGTGTAGCCATCGCCTTCTACGCGCTGATCGGCGCGTTGCTGTGCGCGACGTGGCTGGCGTTCTACCACTACCTGGCCCGGAACCCCGATCTGCTGAAGGAGCAGGCCAAGGACGGCTTCTTTCACGTCGAGCGGTTCCGGGCCCTCGCCGGGGTCTTCCTGTACGTCCTCGCAGGAATTGTCGGCTACCTGGTGGCCCCCTTGATCGGCCTCGTCATCTTCCTCATCCTTCCCGTCTTTTATGCCATCACCAGTGCCGGCCTGTACCAGTTGCGGGTGACCCGCAGGATCATCCACCGCCCTCCGCCACCACCCTGAGGGTGTGCGAACCGCCGTTTCACCCCGGCAAGGGCGGGTACCCGCCGCAATCCGGCTCGAGAGGGGATCCGAGGTGAACTACAGCGAGTTCATTCAGTCTGTGGCAGCACGACCCAAGGTTCCACCGGGGCAGGCGGAACCGATCACTCGCGCCACGCTCGAGACTGTGGCAAAACGGATCACTGGTGGCCAGGCAAGGGACCTCGCTTCCCAGCTCCCCGAGGAGCTGAAAGGCCTGGTGTCCAGGCCCACCGAAGATCCGGAACGGTTCGGCTTCACCGAATTCTTGGAACGGGTGCAGTCCCGGGCAGGGGTGGATCGCCAGGTGGCCACCGACGGAGCGCGGGCCGTGCTGGACACCCTCCGTGAGGCTGCCAGCGCGAAGGAGTACGGGGACTTTGTCGACCAGTTGCCGCAGGAGTTCTGGCAGTTGACCGGGCCAGGGTCGGGACAGCTCCAGCCCCGGCGGATCGGCACCTAGGCCACACCCTCGCTGCGGTGAGGCTCAGGCTGATCACCAGGATCAGCAAGGCGGGGTTGGCCTTTCACACCAAGGGATGGGCCGAGGATCGGAGCGACGTACCGATGGTGGGGCTCCATCTGGTCGGGACGTCAGGCGAGGCCCGAGGAGTGCGGGATGACCGAACCGGAGAGCCGGGACACGCACGGGGAGTCGCCCGGGCAACCGCGTGAGCAGGTTGGTGGGCGGCGCGACGGCGAGGAAGGCGCGAAATCCGCCGGTCGCGGCCAGAACCTCGGTGCCGCCGGCGGGCCAACGGGTGCCAAGCACGGCGAACGCCCCGTCGTCCCGAAGAGCGCTGAGCACGGCCTTCCTCAGCCGGCTGGCGGGCACAGCAGCAAGACGATGTCAGACCCGGACGTCGTCCTCCAGATTCCGCAGGTCAAGGTCGAACAGATCTACGTCGAGGTCGACGATCTGGACGCCTCCGTTTCTCTGCGAGCCCGGCTGGGTAGCCTGCTCCAGCTCGACGTGGGCGTTCAGGCGCATCTCGGCACGGTGAAGATCGACATCAAGGGCGTCGAGGCCGAGGCGATGCTCGAGGTTCGGCTCGATGAGCTCAGGGGCATTCTCGACAGCGCCCTCCGCACAATCGAGCGCAACCCTCAGATCATCGAGTCGGTGGTGAAGACGGTGGACACGGCCGTGAACCAGGTCGGGCAGACAGCGCAGGAGGCGCTGGGGCCCAATGGACCGCTGTCGCAGACGCTGCAGCAGGCCACCCAGCAGCTCGGTCAACAACCCGGACAGGCCACCCAGCAGCTCGGACAGAGCACCCAGCAACTGACTCAGACCAGCGGGACGGCGGCTGGCGGCGGTGTGGAGGGTCTCGGCAGCGTGCTGGGCGGGTCTTCGGGCCGAGCGGGGTGGCAACGGATGAAGAAGATCGTCAACAGCAGTCAGCCACTGAGGCAGGTCACGGCGCGGCTGGCACGACCGCAGGGGCAACAGCCACAGAGCTGATCGACGTCTGCCGTGGTGGTGGCACAGCAGCTGGCCAGGTCACGCCACTGCATGCTCCGCGGGGTCACGATTGGCCCAGGTTGGTGACCAGGTTGACGGCGACGGCCAGGATGCCAGTTCCGAAGGTGTAGGAGAGCAGCGCATGCCCTAGCGCGACCCGGCGCACGCGGTTGCTTGTCGGTTCGGTCTCGCCCGGAGCGTAGGACATGCCGACCGTGAACGCGGCGTACGCGAAGTCGGCGTACGCCGGCGGATCTTCCCGCTTGAAGTCGATGCCGCCATCGTCGCGGAAGTACATCCGGGCGTACTTGAATGCGAAGACCGTATTCACCAGCGCCCACGCCAGGACCACCGCGACGACGCTGAGGATCACCAGCGTCACAGCCACCACGTCCTGCTGGTTCGAGGCGCGGACGAGCGCCTCGGCCACGGCGATGAGGCTGATGGCAGACGCGATCAGGATCGCCGCATCGGTGGAACGGGACTGCTGCTCCGCCTCGGCAAGCTGCTCAGTAAGCCTTGGGCTCGCCGACCAGCAGGCCCTCCACACCCAGACGAGGATCGTGCCCGCCGCGATCGTCCAGATCACCAGCGGCGTCAACTCCGGCGCCCCGACCAGCGCGATGGCGGCCCCCGCGACCACACCGACCGCTAACGACCACAGGGCACGCCTGACCGACAGCAGCCGTTCCCGCGCCGGTCGTCCCGATTGCTGCTCCACACGTTCAGCGTTCCAGCTCGAACGGATCATGTACGGAATACCCGAAGCGATTACCGGATCAGGTTGTGAATAGAACCCGCCTGTCAGGGTTGGTACTGACTGCGGGTGCGGGGCAGCCACTGGGGATGATGGTCACGCAGGTAGGCGACGAGTCCCTCGCGCAGGTCGCAGCGCAGGTCCCAGGCGCTGGCGCCGTCGGCGGCCGAGGCCTGCACCTGGATGACCGCCGTCTGCGGTGTGGAGTCGACCATCTGGAGGACCCACTGGCTGCGATCCCACAACGGTGAGGACTCGACCAGCCGGCGCGCCTCCCGGCGCAGGTCGTCCAGGTCGGCGGTGTGGTCGACATGGATCTGGATTTTGCCGACGACCCGGGACACGTTCCGGGTCCAGTTCTGGAACGGCCGCTCGGTAAAGTACGTGGTTGGCAGAATGAGCATCCGCTCGTCCCAGAGCCGGATCACCACGTTGGTCAGCTTCACCTCTTCGACTCGGCCCCATTCGCCGTCCACCACCAGCACGTCGTCGACATGCAGACCGTCGGCGAAGGCGACCTGGATGCCGGCGAACGCGTTGCCGAGCGCGGTTCGGGCGGAGAGGCCGATCAGAGCGCCGACCACTCCTGCCGACGTCAGCACGGAGATACCGAAGAGGCGTACCGGCCGGAAGGTGATCAGGATCAGGCCGATCGCGACGATCGTGACCACGGCGACGGTGAGCCGCCGCACGGGGCGGATCTGCGTCCGAGCCCGCCGGACCCTCCGGCTGGTGGCCACGTCGCCCGGCAGTCGGCTGAACGCGAGCGCCTCGGCGACGTGCAACGCCTTGATCACTAGCCAGGCCCCGGCCACGATCAAAGCCACCAGGACGACGTGCCGCAGATGACGTTGCCACCCGGCCGGTCCCGACGGCAGCGCGTAGTGCAACGCCGCGGCCAACAGGACCGCTGCCGCCGGGCGGCGGCAGGCTTGCCGCAGCGGCTCCAGCAGCCACTGGTAACGGCCACGGGCTACGCGGCGGGCCAGCAGGCCAGAGATCAGGTCCACGATCACTGCCGCCGCCAGCGCGGCCACTACGATCATCGCGGTACGCATCAGAGGACGTTCACCGCAACCCCGATGTCAGCTTCCCCCGGCTCCCTGCCCTGTCCACGTGCCCAGGGTGCCATCCGGTCCGATCGTGGGCAGCCAACATCGACAACCATTGGTGAGCCGCATGCCGGATCGCCGGGTCAGTCGTCGTCGGTGACTGTGCAGGACGTGTCACACCCTGCGCCTGGTTCCCCGAGATCCATGAGATGCCGGTGAGTAGGCCCACGCAGTAACGGACAAGGTTGCGGAACGGGCCTTGATCATGGCCTCAAGCGACGCAGAACTCGTTGCCCTCGGGGTCGAGCATGACGACGTGCCCGAGGACATCGCCGTACCACTCCTCGCGGACCACCGTCGCACCGGCGGCGACCAGATCGGGCACTTTCTGCCGGATCAACAGGGTGCGCTCGGCCATGTCACCGGCGCCCGGACCGGCGACTCGGATGTCGATGTGCATGCGATTCTTGGCAGATTTGCCCTCGGGCACCTTGAGAAACGCAATGGCGGGGCCCCGGCCGTCCGGGTCGACGATGGACGCGTTGTCGGGCTCGTCAAAGCCGGGTTCATTGACATAGCCGAGGGCCAACGCCCAGAAAGCAGCGATCCGCTGGGGATCGTCGGCGTCACAGCCCAGGGTCCAAAGAGTGCCCACCGCGCCAACGTACCCTGTTGCTCCCAGCAGGATCGGCCAGCGCAGTCCGACCAGTCGGAACGAACACCTAGCGCGTGGTGGCGCGGGCGGCGGTGTCGATGAGGTCTGCGACCGGGCCGGGTTGAGAGACCGCCACGGCGTGGGACGCCTCAATCTCAACCGTCGTGGAGCCGGCCCGCTTGGCCAGGAAGCGCTGGAGGTCCGGCGGAATCCCCATGTCCTGGGTGGTGATCAGGGTCCAGGACCGGATCGTCTTCCAGGCGGCCCTGGTCACGCTCTCCGTCTGGGCGGCCTCGGTGGGCGGCCGCTGCGTCACCGCCATCAGCTCAGCGGTGTCGGGGTCGACGTCGGCGGCGAAAACCGCAGGGAATTTTTCCTGATAGATGTACTGCTCCATGGACGTGCCGCCCTCGTCGAGGGGGTACGGCACCATCTTGACGGAAGTGAGGAGCGCGCTTCCCGGGAACTTCGTGACCAGGTCGGCCACGCTCTCGCCGACGTCCGGGCTCACGCTGGCGACGTACACCAGAGCCTTGACGTTGGAGGCACCATCGGCAGCCTCGGTCATCACTGATCCGCCGTATGAATGAGCGGCCATCACGACCGGGCCGGACACGGTGTCTACGACAGATCGAACGTACGCCGCGTCCTTGTGCACACCGCGGAGCGGGTTCGCGACGGCGATGACCGGATAGCCCCGACCCTTGAGGTGAGCGATCACCCCGTTCCAACTCGACGAGTCGGCGAATGCGCCATGAACAAGCACGATGGTGGCCATCCCAGCGTCCTGGGCGGACATGTCAGATGCAGCGTTCATCGCGGCATTCCTTCCGAGCTGGCGGACGTCGTACCGGCCCGCAGTTTCGGCTGTGGGAACGGTGCAGCACCCAGTATTCAAGGCGACTCAGACCTCTGTCAGCGAGATCTGGAATGCCAGCTGTACAACTCGACGACGCGGGGCGAGCGCTTGGTTGCACCGTCACCGGCCGTATGTCTCCAGCAGCCGTAGCCAGACCTCGCTGACGGTCGGGTATGCCGGAACCGCGTGCCACAGCCGGTCCAGCGGAACCTCGCCGACGACGGCGATGGTCGCGGCATGGATCAGTTCCGCGACGTCCGGGCCGACGAGGGTGAAGCCGATGATCACCTTTCGATCCTCGTCGACGACCATTCGGGCGTGCCCCTTGTAGCCATCGGCATGCAGGGACGATCCGGCGACAGAGCCCAGGTCGTAATCCACGACCCGGATCCGCAGTCCGGCCGCCGCAGCCGCAGCTGCCGTCAGCCCGACCGACGCGACCTCCGGGTCGGTGAAGATCACCTGCGGCACCGCACGCTCATCAGCCGTCACCGCATGGCGGCCCCACTGACCGTCCTCGACCTTCTCACCCCTCGCCCGGGCCACGATCACGTCGCCCGCCGCGCGCGCCTGATACTTGCCCTGATGGGTCAGCAGCACTCGCCGGTTCACATCACCGGCGGCGTACAACCATCCCCCGCCGCCGACGACGCGCAGCGTGTCGTCGACCGCCAGCCAGACACCCGGCGCCAGCCCGGCGTTCTCCAGCCCGATGTCCTGGGTGTTCGGGATACGACCGACTGCCACCAGCACCTCGTCGGCTTCAACCTGCTCACCGTCGGCCGTATCGACGTGGACGGTTCCGCTGTCGTCGCGGCTGACGGAGACGGCATTCGCGCCGAGGCGTACCGACACACCGGCCTCGCGCAACGACTCCGTGACCAACTCCCCCGCGAACGGCTCTGCCGACGGCAGCACACCGTCACGGGCCAGCACCGTCACCGAAGATCCCAGGGCGCCGAACGCGGTCGCCATCTCAGCCGCCACCACACCACCACCGATGATCGCGAGCCGGCGGGGCACCGAGGCGGCCGAGGCGGCCTCGCGACTGGACCACGGCGCCGCCTCCCGCAGGCCTGGAATATCCGGCAGCAGAGCGCTACTCCCGGTCGCGACGACCACCGCGTGCCGCGCGGTCAGCGTGACCGTCACGCCGTCGACCCCCGTCACCTGGACGAGCCGGGTCGAACGGATTCGCCCCTGCCCGCGGTGCAGCGCGATCCCCGCCGACTCAAGCCAGGACACCTGCCCGTCGTCCTTCCACTGGGACGCGAAGGAGTCCCGGCGTCCGAGCACCGCTGCGGCGTCCAGGTGTCCCGTCACCGCCTCCCGCGCTCCCGGCAGTTGGCGAGCCGCCCGCAACGCGGACGCGCTACGCAGCAGCGCCTTGGTCGGCATGCAGGCCCAGTACGAGCACTCCCCGCCGACCAACTCCCGCTCGACGATGGCGGCGGTCAGGCCGCCCTGCACGACCCGGTCAGCGACGTTCTCCCCAACCGGACCGGCACCGATCACGACGACGTCGTACTCGAAGGCGGTCATGTCAGTTGCCCTTCGCGGCACGGCCGAGACGGACGGCCGCGATGAGGAAGAAGATGGCGCCGGGGATGGCGTAACCAGCCGCGTTGGTCAGCGACGGGTCAGCCGCGGACGCACCGGCGATGAAGGACCCACCAGCCAGAACCGAGATACCCCCACTGATGATCATCGGCCACTGGCCACCCATCTTCCGACGAGTGACACCCACAATCAACTGGACCAGTCCGGCCACGATCGCCCAGGCGCCCCACACCCGCAGAACGGCGGGGATGCCGGACGCGCTGGCGACGCCCACACCGACGGCGGTTATCAGGCTGACCGCGATGTTCACGTACAGCAGGGCCGGCGAGCCGGCGAGCCGCGTCGAACGAAGGTCGTAGATGGCGGCGCCCACGTCGAACAACGGGTAGAGCACGAAAAGTGCCACCGTGAGCGGGCCGATCTCCTTGGCGGTGGCGATAGTCACGAGTGCCCACACGATGGCGAACGCGAAGCGGGTGAAGTACAGCCGCCGCAAGGCGGAGGCGGGCTGGGAGATCTCGGGGGCAGCGGCAATGGTGGTCACGGTGACCCTTTCGGCGAAGGCTCGACGAGAACGAACGTTCTGTCGCGTCTCAAGCATGACGAGCCCCCGCCTGTCTGTCAAGACAGACCGTTCTACCCACCAATCCGCCGAGGGGCCGCCCCCCACAAACCTTCGGCCGCGCGCAGCGTTAGACCGAACGTTCTATCGCTAAGATAGTGGGATGCTCCGCACCGAACCTGGCACGCGGCCTTCTGAGGCGCGGCTCCGGCTCCTCACCACGGCAACCAGGATCTTCTACGCCGAGGGCATCCACGCCGTGGGCGTTGACCGCATCATTGCTGAGGCGAAAGTGACCCGGGCCACCTTTTACCGGCACTTCCCCAGCAAGGACGACCTCATTCTGGCGTACCTGCGGGAGATCCACCGCATGGAGCGCGGCACGGTCGAGGCGGCCATCGCCGCCGACTCCGCGCCGGTCGACCGCCTCCTGGCCGTCGCTGGCTCCATCGCTGGAAACATCCAGTCCCCCGGGTTCCGCGGATGCGCCTTCCTGAACGCAGCGGCCGAGTATCCCGACACCGACCATCCCGTGCACCAGGAGATCATCGCCCACCGGCAATGGTTCCTGGACACGCTCACCACGCAGATGGCGCAGGTCCACGAGGAAACGGCGGATGCCGCCGCACGCCACTTCGTCATGCTTCGCGACGGCGCCATGGCGGCCGGGTGCCTTTTCGACCCCGCGTTGGTGTCCGAGACCTTCCTCAGCGGGGTCGAAGGACTGCTCCGGATCAATACCGAGCGCCAGTCGGCCGAGTCGGCGCATTAGTACGCCTGATTGGTGCGCATAGTCGCGCGGTCACGCCTCGGAGTCACGCTCGCCGGATGCCTCTCGCCCGATCGGCGAAGCGGAACCCTCCAGTGGTCGTCCCCGGCTCCGCAGGCTGTCGAGTAGCGCGACCAGGACCAGCACTGCGGCCACCACGCTCAACCCGACCATCGGTGCCCAGCGGGCCAATGCCGGCGTGAACAGCAGCAGGGCCAGCACTCCGGCCACCCGGGAAGGCGAAACCCGGCCAAAGATCTCGTACTCCAGCCGCATACGGGCGACAAGGAAGAGCATCGGACCGCCCACCACGAACAGAAGCCAACCGGGCCGCGGCGACCCGTACGGATTGTGGATCACCAGCTCGTAGCCGACCGAGGTGACGAGCACGCTGAACACGATCAGCAGATGCGTCCGTTCCGACGACGCGCCCAGCCGGCCGGGCATGGCCGACCGTTCCAACGCCTCGGCCAACAGCAAGCCGGCGCGGTGGAAGTAGATCCGCCAGATCAGCGCGCTGATGGCGAACGCGACCGCGAAGGCGGCCGCCCGCACCGCGGAGTAGTCCGTCCCGCTGAAGACCACGCCGATGACCAGAATCGACTCACCGAGTGCGATGAGAAACATCTGCTGGTAACGGTCGGCGAGATGCGTGCCGGCGATTCGCCAGCGGCCCACCTCTGAGGCCCCGAGCCACGGCAACGGCCAACCCAGGGCCCAGGCGACGTAGTCGACAGTAAGGGCGGCAGCCCACAGCGGCAGGCGAAGTCGATCCGGCCCCAATGCGCCGGCCAGCCACAGTGGCGCACTCGCCGAAGCCCACACGGCAAGCCGAAACGGCACCAGTCGTCGCGGATGGCCACGCAGCGCGGCCGCGATCACCAGCGGCCGTACCACCATCACCATCAGGTACGCGACCGCGAACGGCAGCGCCCGTTCCTCCATGGCCCGAGGCAACGCCACCGCCATGACCAGGCTGGCGAACATGGTGCCGACCACGACGGCCTGGATGATCGGTTGCTCTGGTTCGTAGCGACTGGTGATCCAGGCTGTGTGCGACCAGATCAGCCAGAGGGCCAAGAAGAGCAGCAGCGTACGACCGAACCCCTCGACGAGGGCCCAACCGGTGTCATCGCTCAGGCCGGCGAATCGTTGCGAGACCCGGGTGAGGGCCACTACGAAGGCCAGATCGAAGAAGAGTTCGAGGAAGGTCGCGCGGCCCGAACTCGTCGGAGGGCGCAGCAGTGCGGCGCCGCGTTCCGCCGCCATCGTCCGCCCCCGTCCTCCCCTTGTCGCACCAACGATCCGGCCGACAGAAGAGTTGCGTCCGGTCCGCCCGAACCAGATAGAGCGGGCGAGCCGCTCCTGATCCAGCTGAGCTGTCAGATCGGGCACCGTGTTGATCTATACCCCAGATGACTCCTCGTGACGGTGGAGCCATCGGACGAGAGCGCGTTCGATGTGTCCTCGTTGCCGCATCCATCGGACCAACAGGGCGACGCCGAGTGACAGGACCAGGCCCGCCCACTTGGGTGCACCGGCTTTCCACACCAGCCAGCCAGCCAGCCCGGCGACCATGAGCAGAACCGACTCCGCCCTTTCGGGGGTCACCCACCTAACCAGCCTTGTGCGAGTCACGAGCACACCGAAGCACATCCGCGGTCCGGTCGCCTCGATCGATCAGGTGAGGAGGAACACCGGAGGTACGACACACCCGTTCCGCCCTAAAGGGTCTGTCACGTGTTGTTGCCCGGTCCGTCGTCACTCACCCGGGACGCCACTCGCCTCGACTGCCGTTGGTGTTCTCGGGCGCGCTGTTCGAGGTAGTCAGCGACGTCGTCCGCCCGGGTCGCACGTCCGAGCCAGCGGCTCAGGTTCGACTTCTGCGGGGCGGGAGCCATTACCCGACTGCCGTCGGCGCAGGTGATGGCGATTCCGTGATAGCCCGGGTCGCACCGCACAACGGCTGACCACGGCACGTGGAACGTACGCCACTGGCTGTGCAGGATCAGTCCTTCGGGACCTGCGGACAGTCGAGGATGGAATATGTTCCGCCACAACACGAATCCCAGGAGGCCGTAAGGCACGGCGATGGCGAGCACCGGACGCAGATCGCCGTCGGGTGCAGAAGCCTGGTAGGCGGAGAACACCAGCACCCCAACGGCTGCAACACCCAACAGCAGGCCGCTGAAGATCCTCAACGCGACACCCAGTCGCCACACCCGCACTTCCTGCAGATCGATCGGCACTCCCGACCCCTATCTGTCTGGCCGCGATTACGTCAAGCGCCACAGGCTCCGCCCACGAGCACCGGCAGCAACACCATCATCTATCCGCGCCGTGCCCAGCCCTCGGCCGGGTTCGCCGCCGTCTCCACGACGCGGGATCTCCCTGCGATAGTTCAGCTCTTACGGTTCGGGTCGGGCTGATCATTCACTGCCGGCAAGGGAACAGCACAGTGGGACATCACCTCGTCTGCTCGCCGAGTGCCGCAGCGCAGCGGCATGAGCGGATGCCGGCTGGCGAGTCGTGTGTTCAGTGGGTCATGGTTTGGGCGTGATCGTCATTCAGCGGGTACGCGTGCGATGGAGCGCGGCTGGGCGCGGCGCTCCACAGGCCAACGCCCGTCGAGGGCTCAACCGCCCAGTGGCACTCCCGGCGCCACTCCCAGAGGGCCACGTCGTAGTCCACGACGTCCTGGCCGATGAGGCCGGCGGCTACGTACGTCGTAGCGACGTACTGACCGGTGACGTGAGCATCGCCCGCAACCTCAATCTGTGGCTCACCTCCGACGGCCCGGCGGTGACCGTCGAGCGCCTGCCCGGCGCGGCGGCGTTCCCCCCACCGGGAGTGTCGGCCCGCCTGTTCACCCTCGCCCACGGACAGGTCGGCCGGTATCGAGCCAATTTCCGGTTCCGGTTCACCCAGTGCGCGTGCGACCCCAGCTGGTACTACGAGGACTGGGTGGTTCATGTCAGCAACGGCCGTGTCGCACACGACCGCTTCCTGCACGGCGAACCGGACCACGATGTCGACAACCGCGTCCACCTGTACGGCGGCCCTGCGCGCCGAGGTAACCGCTGACAACCGGCGATGAGGGTCAGGCGGTCGGTTGCCTCTGTTTGATGAGGTGGACGCTGCCATCCGGGGTGTCGTCAGCGTGGGTGAGGGCGTAGCCGGCGCGTTCGTACATCTTGATGTTGCTCGTGCTGCGGTGGCCGGTGAACAGCTCGTAGTGCGTGGTTTCCTCGGGGGCCTGCTGTTCGGCGTATGAGAGAAGCCAGGAGCCGATGCCGTTTCCGGCCTGGTCGGGAGCCACCATGAGGCGACCGATCAACCACCCACGGCCGCGTGCCTGGGCTCGGACCGCCGCGACGAGGCGTCCGTGTCGACGTACGCACCACAGCTGCCATGTCGACGTCGATTCGCGCAGTTCGTCGAGGGTTTCCCGGAGCGGCGACAGGTCGAGCGTGTCGTTCGCGAGGGCCTCCTGCACCCAGCAGCACCGCTGGAGGACGAGCAACTCGGCGAGGTCGTCCGGCTGGGCGATGGTCAGCCGTAGTCCTTCGACCGGCCCGGGCACGTTGGTGACGTCACTGTCCGGTTCGGTGCGCAGGGGCCGCATCGCTGAGGCCACCCGGGTCAACTCAAGCAGCATCCTGCGAGCCGTGTCGTCGAGTCCCGCGGAACGGAGAACCTGCCCGTCCTGGGTGCTGTCGGCGATGCGGAGGGCGACGGTGGCACCGATGGGCATCATCTTCAAGGTGGTGACGACCTGCTTCGTCATCTGCACCGACCGGGTGCCGGCCGAGGTGTTGCCGTAGCTGACGAATCCCACCGGCTTCCACGACCACTCGTGGTAGAGGAAGTCCAGAGCGTTCTTCAATACCGCTGGCATGCCGTAGTTGTACTCGGGTGTCACCACCACGAATGCGTCAGCTGCGGCAACCCGCTGGCTCCATGCGCGAGTGTGCTCGTGGACGTAGATGCCGCTGGAGGGATGCTCGGGCTCGTCGAGCAGCGGCAGCCCGATGTCGGCCAGGTCCGCGACGTCGAGAGTGATCCGGGCCGCTGCGGCTGTCGGGAGGGTCGCCTGGACGAACCAGTCGGCGATTGCTGGACCCAGCCGTCCGGGGCGGGTGCTCGCGACGATGACCAGGACGTTCAGTTGGGCAGTCTGTGCTTTCAATGACATGTCAACGAACATAACCGAGCTTTCGATGACGTGTCAACGAGATGTAGTGTGACCGCGTGGACACTGCCTGGTTGAGCGAGGACGAGGAACACGCCTGGCGCGCTTTCCGGCGCCTGCTGACGACGCTGCCGGCGCGGCTCAACCGGGACCTGGCCCGCGACTCAGGGCTGTCGCCGGCCGACTACGAGGTGCTGAGCACGCTGTCGGAGAAGCCGAACCGCCGGTGGGCGCTCAAGGACCTCGCCCACAAGATGGAGTGGTCGCGCAGCCGACTGTCCCACCACGCGACCCGAATGGAGGCGCGCGGACTCATCGACAAGGAGCCCGACCTACAGGACGCGCGGGGCTGCATCCTGCACCTGACCGACGACGGCTTCAGGGTGCTGGATGAAGCTGCCCCACACCATGTCGTTTCCGTACGCGCGCGCTTCCTCGATCATCTAAGTCCCGACGAGCTCGAGGTGCTGCGCAAACTTTCGACCCGGATCTCCGACCTGCCTGACTGACGGCACTAGTCGGCGGCGATCTGCTCGACGGATTGCGCGGCGATGGCGAGCAGTGCGGAATCTCCGGATCGGGTGTACGTGTCGCTCAAGGCATCAATGAACTTGATCGCGTGCGCGTCTCCGCTGTCTGTTGCGCGGCGCATGACCTGACCGAGGCTCAGGTTGGTGCCAGCGGACGGGGCGGGCCGCGCCTCGGCCGGGGCGTAAGCGGCAGTAACGGCAGCTGTTGCCGCCCAGGCGGCGGCGAGGCTCGGCACCCAGAGCGCCTGCGGTAGAGCCGGCAACGCACGCAGGACCGCGTTCGGCGCGGTCGCGGCGTGGACGAGCATGACAGGGCTCGCGTACCCGTGGGTGCCGTGCCGGACCACCGCGGCGTCGACGATCCCCGCGAGCCGTGTCGGCACGTCGTCCGTGTTGTTTCCGGGCACCGCGCCAGCTACGGAAGGCCACCGGCTCAGGTCGGCCAGTTGGGCGAGGCGGGCTCGAATGCCGGACCGCTGGTCGGGTACGCGGGGTACCGCGTCGAGCGCGGACCGGGCGTCGGTTGTCGGGTACGACCCGGCGCCAGGTGGCGCGAGGGGCTGCCACCGGGCGGCCCAGTAGGCCAGCCCCTGACCGAGTTCGGCGACGCGCGGCTGGGTCTCCTCGTCGAGCAACGCACGTACGGCGTGGCCGACCCGGATGACGCCGTGGGTCGCGCCGGCGGCTATGCCAGGTAGCAGGCGCGGCCACCACCGGACCAACACCTCCCGCCAAGGTTCGCCGGCCAACTCGCGGTCGAAATAGTTCAGCCAGTCTCCGGTACGAACCGGGTCGCCGAGCGGGTCGCGCCACTCGTCACCTGGGATGGGTCGAATACCACGTGGCCGCTCTTCCAGCCTGTCCGCGTAACCATCAATCCATCGGTGCACTGCCTGCTCGTGGCCGCGGTAGGCCAGGGCAAGTGGTCAGGTGGCTCCCGGGTCGAGTGTCTGGAAGGGCCGGCGGTGCGCGGCCCAGGTGACGGCGAGAGTCGTGGTGAGCCCGGTGGCCAGGAAGACGAGCCCGAGAACGAGCCACCCCGGACCGGACCAGACCATAACCAGGGCGGTCAGGGCGGCCGGCCCGACGGCACGGGCCAGCGGGACGCCGCTGGAGTACACGCCCTGCCACTGCCCGGGGCGGGTTGGATCGGCCAACGCGAATCCGACGCACCACGAACCGGCGGCCAGTCGCAGCTCGCCGGCCACCTGCACAGCCACGGCGGCGAGGAGGAGACCCGTGGTGACGGCAGGGTCGGTGGTGGCGGTCGCCGTCGAGAAGAGCACGCAGGCTACGCAGAGCGCGAGGCCGGCGAGGCGGATCGCCCGGGTCGCCTCGGCCAGGGTGGTCACGCGTCGGGCCGTCCGGCGCTGCCAGCCGAGGACGCCGAGGGTGTTGACGACGAAGACCGCCGCCACGATCCAGGACGGCGCCGCCGTGCGGCTGGTCAGGTAGAGGGGCAGCAACACGCTGAGCATCGGCATGTACAGGTACAGCACCGCGTTGAGCGCTGCTACCACGACGTAGCGGGTGTCCCGCGGGGCGTCCCATCCGTGGCCCGTCCGTACGGGGGCCCGTGCGACGGGCGGCAGCCGGGTGAGCATGATCGCGCTCACGGCAAAGAGCGCCGCGTCACCGACCAGGGCGGCGCGGTAGACGGTGGGGGTACCGGCGAGGAGCGCCAGCCCTCCGGCAGTGGCGCCTAGCCCGATCCCGGCGTTGACCGCGGTCTGGATACCTGCTCGCACCGCGACCAGTTCGGTGGACGGCACCAGGGAGACCAGCAGGGCCTGCCGGGTCGCGCCGGCCCCGCTCTGGGCGATCGCGTACGCGACGCAGGCGGACGAGACCAACCAGGGTGTCGGTGCCGACGCCAATGTCAGCAGGGCGGCTGCGGTGGCCGCGGACAGCAGGATGGTCACCCGTCGCAGTCCGATCCTGTCGCCCAAGGCTCCGAGGGGATGAGTGAGGAGGAAGCCGGCCCCCCACGCGACGGTCAGGAGGCCACCGACCTGCGCCGGTCTCAGGTGGCCGACCTGCACCAGGTAGACGACGAAGATCACGTAGAAGCAGCCGTCGCCCACGGCGGTGACGAGCTGTGCCCGGATGAGGGTGGTGGTTGGCCGCCGGTGAGGGGCCGCGGTGAGCGCGGCCGGGCTAGGCGAAGCTGAGGCCATCGGAGCGGGCCCGCTTGAGTTCGGAGAAGGCCCGGCAGCCGGCGAGCATGCGGGCGCCGTCGAAGACCCGCAGGGCCTCCTCGCCGCGGGGGATGGAGGTCAGCACGGGGCCGAAGAAGGCGACGCCGTCGATCACGACGGTCGGGGTACCGAGGTCCTCGCCGACGAGTTGCCGGGCCTTGGCGGTGCCGGCGCGCATCTGCGGGTCGAGGTCGCTGCGGTGGGCGGCGTCGGCGAGGTCGGCGGGCAGGCCTGCCTCGGCCAGGGCCGCCGGGACGACGGCGGCGAAGTCCTTGTCGCCCTCGTCGTGGATGCGGCGGCCGAGCGCCGGGTAGAGGCGGGCGAGGGCCGCCGAACTGTGGTGCACCGCCGCTGCCACGCACACCCGCGCCGGCCCCCACGCGCGGTCGTTGAAGGCGCGGTACCAGGGCTCCAGCTCGCGGTCTTCGTTGAGGACCGAAAGGCTCATCACCTCGAACCGCAGGTCGATCGGACGCAGCCTCCCCACTTCCATGAGCCATCGGGAGGTGATCCAGGCGAACGGGCAGGACGGGTCCACGTAGGCCGTGACCACCGGAACCGACGTACGATCAAATTTACCTTCCACGGAAGGAAATTTACCTTCCATGGAAGGTAAGATGCAAGCATGAATGAGGACCGCGTCGGCAGCATCGTCGCCCAGTGGCGTCGTGAACGTCCCGAGCTCGACCCCGACCCATTGCTGATCATCGGGCGGATCCAGCGGCTGGCCGAAGTGCTCGACGCGGCCCTACGGCCGCCGTTCGCCGAGGCGGATCTGGGAAACGGCGAGTTCGACGTGCTGGCGGCTCTGCGCCGGGAAGGCCCGCCGTACACGCTCACGGCCGGGCAGTTGAGCCAACGGATGCTCGTCACCACCGGGGCGGTGACCAAGCGAGTCGACCGGCTCATCGCCCGGGGCCTCGTGTCGCGTTCGGTCTCCGACAGCGACGCTCGAGGCAGAGTGGTGGGGCTGACCCCGGCCGGCGCGGCGTTGACCGACCGCCTCATCGAGCAGCACCTGGCCAACGAGGCGGCCATTCTCCGCGAGCTGCCCGACGCCGACCGCAGGGAGCTCGAGCGCCTGCTGGCGACGTTGACCCGGATCGTTGGTTCCTGAGTTTTCGACACGCCGCCCGCTGCCACGGCCAAGAAGTCCCGCCCTCGATGCGACGCGGCCGGTCTCCCCTCAGGGAGACGTCGACCGCAGATACTTCTGCCCGTGGCGCATGCGTGGAGCCGCACCCGGGGCCCTGGGCTTGCGTATTCCTGACCTATGTTTCAACGCCGACCTGAACGACGTGTTGGATAGCTTGTGTTGCCCTGTGTGGCCGGGCGGACATCGGAGACAAGAAAGGCGCGCCAGGTCACCAGTTCTTGGCTCCTGAAGCCTGCGACAATCGACTTTGAACGAGGAATTGGGATGAACTTCCTGCGACATGTCAACGACCTGCTGGCCTTTCTGCTTGAACTTGCAGCACTGGCCGTTCTCGGCTACTGGGGCTCCAAGACTGACTCGGCCGTCCCGGTCAAGGTCGCGCTCGCCGTCGGAGCGCCCCTGTTGGCGGCGATCACATGGGGGCTGTTTGCTTCACCCAAGGCGACAATTGCATTGCCACTCATTGGTGTGCTCGTGGTAAAAGCGCTCGTATTCGGCTCGGCCGCGCTGGCCCTGCATGCGCTTGTAAATCGTGCACTCGCTACTTCGTTCGCAGTAATTGTGGTAATCAACATTGCCATTGCACTGACCGTCAAGTCGGTCGGCGATAATTAATCCGCTGATACTTCAACGTCATTTGGCTTTGCGTCGGGCGTGGCCCGGGCGGCCCGGCTCGGCCGGTTGGCGGGCAGCAGTGCGAGGGCGGCCTGCTTGGCGTGGTGGCCAGCACCGGTCGGGTCGTGGTGGGCGGCGATCAGGGTCGCGCCCTCGACCAACAGCAGCAATTGTCGCCCGAGAGCATCGGGGTCGACTGCGCCAGCGCGCTCAGCGATCGCGGTCAGCAGGCCGAGGCGGCGGTCCAGATGGCGGGCGGTGACCGTCCGTACCGCCTCGACCTGGTGTTGAGCGGCGGCGTTCTGCATCGCGCAGCCACGGAAGGTCGGTTCCTCGTACCACCGTTGAAGTTCGTCGAAGACGGCAGCGAGCTGCTCGCGGGGATCGTCCCCGGCTGCGGCTGCGGCCCCGGCGATCCAGGCCGTCACCCGCTCGCTGCGGGCCTCCAGCACCGCCTGGATGAGACCGTCCTTGGTGCCGAAGTATCGGTAGACGGTTTCCTTCGACACGCCGATCCTGGCGCACAGTTCGGCGACGCCGATGCCGTCGAGGCCCCGCTCGTACAGCAGTGGGGCGGCGGCCTCGATGATGCCGGCGCGGGTGCGCTCCGGGTCGATCGTCGAACCTTTGGGAACTGGCATAACAGAGATGGTACCGACCGGTTCCTTCTACTGCTACCATCGCCGAGTTCGTACCGATCGGTTCGATGATGTGGGGGGTCATGACGTCGACCGCGCCCGCGAGTGTGTGGCGCGCCGCACGGCTGGCCCTGGGCACCGCCGCCGCGCTCGGCTTGGCACGCTTCGCCTACGGGATGCTGCTGCCGGCCATGCGCGACGACCTGAACTGGACGCTGGCCGCTGCCGGCGGAATGGGGACAGCGAACGGGCTCGGCTACCTGCTGGGCGCGCTGCTCACGAACGGGCTGGTACGCCGAGTCGGTGCCGCCACCGCGTTCCGCGCTGGCATGGTGCTGACCGCCGCGTCGCTGCTGGCGACCGCGGTCAGCGGCGATTACCTTGTGCTGTTGGTTCTCCGAACGCTGTCCGGCGCGGCCGGAGCGGTGGTGTTCGTCGCAGGCAGTGTGATCGCGTCCCGCCTCGCCGCAGACGCCGCCTCGGCTACTCCCCTCACCGTCTACTTCGCCGGCGCTGGGCTGGGCATCGTGGTCAGTGGCTTGGCCATACCCCTGCTCGGCGTGCACTGGCGGCTCGCCTGGGTGACTCTCGGTGCTGCCGCCGCCGTAGCGACCGGGGTGAGCTGGACCGTGGTCAGTTGCGACGGTGCCCGGCGGCTTGAGGTCGGCCGCGCCCGGCTTCGGCCACTCCTGCCCGCGGCCCTGGCTTACCTGCTGTTCGCCGCCGGCTACATCACCTACATCACCTTTCTCTCCGCCTATCTGGTCGAACGGCACAGCTCCGTGTTGCAGGTGATGCTCACCTGGTCGGTGCTCGGAACGGCAGTGGCGGCGGCGCCCGCCGTCTGGACTCGCCCGATCGCCAGGTGGCCCGGCACCCGCGCCCTGGCCATCCTGCTGACCGTCCTGAGCGGCGGAGCGGCACTGGCGCTGACGTCATCCGCGACACCGGTCGTCCTGGCCTCCGCGCTCATTTATGGGGGGACCTTCATGGGCGTGCCGGCCGCGATCACCGCCCTCATCAGGGCTCACACTCCGACCGCTGACTGGACCGCCACGCTCGCCGTCTTCACCGCCGTGTTCGCCGCCGGTCAGACCGCTGGTCCGTGGCTCGCCGGTCTGGTCGCCGACCACACCTCCACCGCGGCCACACTCGGGTGGACCGCTGTCCTGTGCGCCGCCGCAGCGTTGAGCGCCCTCCTCGGACGACTCACCACAGTGGACGCCATCCTCAGAATCAACCGAAGGAGCAAGCCCGATGTCAAACTTCCTACTCATCCCAGGGATGTGCCACGGTGGCTGGTGCTTCGAGCACGTCACCCGGCGGCTGCGCGACCTGGGACACACCGTCCACCCGCTGACGTTGACCGGCGTGAGTGAACGCAGCCACCTGCTGCACGGCACGGTCAACCTCGACACGCACATCCAGGACGTTGTCGCCCTCCTCGAAGGCGAGAACCTACACGACACGGTGCTGGTCGGGCACAGCTACGGCGGGATGGTCATCACGGGCGCCGCCGACCGGGCACCGGACCGGATCGACTCGCTGGTTTACCTGGACGCCGTGGTACCCGCCGACGGCGACTCTTGCTGGTCACTGGTGTCCGACCAGGAGCGGAGGTGGTATCTGGAGGTGGACGAGACCGGCTGCGCATCCCGATCACTGCCGTTCTTCGACGCTCGGGCGACGCCGCACCCGATCGCCTCGGTGCTCCAGCCACTCCGACTCACCGGCGACCCGGGACAAATCCGCCGCCGGGACTACGTCTACGCCGCCGGGTGGGCCGACCAGTCCCCGTTCACCACGATCTACCAGAAGCTCCGCGCGGAGCCAGGCTGGACCACCCATGCTCTCGCCGGTGGACACAATCTCATGCGTGACACCCCGGAAGAGCTGACGAAGATCCTGGTCGACGTTGCCGCGTCCCGCTGAGCACGCCCGGTGGCCCACTGCGGAAGGTCCGTCACCGATCCTCCCGCCCGGAGTGGGCCACCGGGCCCACCTGCCACGACCCCCATACCGCCGCTCCGCGCCTCGGCGGTCGTCGGCCGGGCACGACGAACGCCCTGGTGGGAGTGTCAGACAGTCAGGTCGCCGCGTACGAGCGCCTTCGCGACGACGGTCCGCAGGATGTCGTTCGTGCCCTCGCCGATGCTCATCAGGATCGAGTCCCGGTAGAGGCGCTCGACCTCGAACTCGGTGGAGTAGCCGTAGCCGCCGTGCACCTTCATCGCGTCGATCGCGGCCTCGAGGGCCACCTCCGAGCAGAACACCTTGGCCATCCCGGTCTGCCCGTCGGCGCGACCGCGCCGGACCGCGTCGGCCGCCCAGTACGCCATCAGGCGGGCGGCCTGGAGCTGGATCGCGATGGTGGCGAGCTTGAGCTGGATCGCCTGGAACTCGGCGATGTGCTTGCCGAACGCCTTGCGCTGCTGGGCGTACGCCAGCGCCTCGTCGTGGGCGCGCTGCGCGATGCCGACCGACCGCGCGGCGATGTTGACCCGGCCCCACTCCAGGGCGGACAACGCCTGCTTGAGGCCGACGCCCTCGACGCCACCGAGCAACCGGTCCTTCGGTACCCGCACGTTGTCGAGGAGGATCTCGCAGGACTCGGTGCCCTTGTAGCCGAGCTTCGGGATGTCCCGCAGGACCTGGAAGCCGTCCAGCGTCGCGTCGACGAGCAGCACGCTCATGCCGGTGTGCGCGGGCGTGGCGTGCGGGTCGGTCTTGACCAGCACCGGCAGTGGGTCGGCGTACCGCGCGTTGGTGATCCACATTTTGGTGCCGTTGACGACGTAGTGGTCGCCGTCGAGACGGGCGGTGGTGCGGATGCCCTGCAGGTCGGTGCCGGCGTCCGGCTCGGTGAGGCCGATGCCGCTCCGCCGGGCGCCGGTGGCGAGGTCGGGCAGGTAGGCCTGCTTCTGCTCCTCGGTGCCGTGTATGGCGATCATCCGGCAGGCCAGGGAGTGGCTGCCGAGGATGCCGGCGATGCCCATCCAGCCGCGGGCGAGTTCCTCGAACACCAGCGCGAACGAGACCGGGTCGAGGTCGAGGCCGCCGTACTGTTCGGGCACGGTGATGCCGAACAGCCCCATCTCGGCCATCCCCCGCACGATCTCCGTCGGGTACCGCCCGGTCTGCTCCCACTCCCGCGCGACCGGGATGATCTCCCGGTCGACGAACGTGCGGAGCAGGGCGCGGAAGTCCTGCTGCTCCTCGGTGAGCGTGAAGTCCATGGGTAGCCTCCGTCAGCGGTGGAAGACCGGCAGCGCCCGGCCGTCGTCGAGGTCGAGCCAACCGACACGGACCGGGTCACCGATCCGCCAGTCCTGCCCTTCGAGGGTGGACAGCACGAGTGGTCCCTCGGTGAGCCGGACCCGGGCGATCGTGTACGGCACGGCAGCCCCCGGCACGGGTGCCCGGTGCACCACGGTGAACGTGTCCACGACGCCGTGGCCGGAGGCCTCGACGAACCCGAGATCCACCATCGACGAGCAGCCGGTGCACAGCGCACGCGGCGGATGCTGGACGTGCCCGCAGGACCCGCAGGTCTGCAGCGTGTAGCGGTGCTCCCGGGTGGCGTCCCACCAGCCGGCCGTCACGTCGTCGGGTGGCGGCACGTGCATCACCGCACCCCCAGCACGACCGTCGCGTGCGTGGACAGGATCCCGCCGGTGCCGTGCGCCACGGCCACCCTGGCGTCGGGCACCTGCCGGGCTCCCGCCTCGCCGCGCAGTTGGCGGACCGCCTCCACCAGCAGCAGCACCCCGTACTGACCGGGATGGCAGTACGACAGGCCACCGCCGGAGGTGTCCAGCGCCAACTCACCGCCGGGACGGATCCGGCCGTCGGAGATGAAGTCGAGCACCTCCCCCGGTCCGCAGAAGCCCAGTGCCTCGATGCTGAGCGCGGCCGTGATGGTGAACGAGTCGTACACCTCCAGCACGTCCACGTCAGCCGGTGTGATGCCAGCCCGGGCGAACGCCTCGCGGCCGGACTCGCGCGCGCCGGTGACCGTCAGGTCCTCGACAGCGGTCATCGACGTGTTCGTCGACCGTTCGCCGTACCCGAGGACCCGTACCGGCGGGTGCCGCAGGTCGCGGGCCCGGTCGAGCGTGGTGAGCACGACCGCTCCGCCGCCGTCGGTCACCAGGCAGCAGTCGGCGACGGTCAGCGGGCTGGAGACCATCGGCGCGGCGAGCACGTCGTCGACGGTCAGCGGCCCGGCGCCGTAGCGGAACGCGGCCGGGTTGAGCAGCGCCCACTCCCTGGCGGCGACCGCGATCTCGGCCAGCTTCTCCCGCGTGCCGCCGTACCGGTGAAAGTACTGCTGCGCCGCCATCGCGTAGTACGACAGCGGGTACAACGGGCCGTACGGCGCCTCGAACTGGGCCTCCGGGGTGTGCTCCTCGACGATCCCGCCGAGGCTGCGCGAGCGCGCGGAGCGCTGGTTCGACGCGAAGCTGATGACCACTGTGGACGCCTGGCCGGCGTCGATGGCTTGGGTGGCGCGGGCGACCATCATCTCGGCGGCCGACCCGCCGACGAACGTCGAGTCGACCCAGCGGGGCTGCTGCCCGAGATACTCGGCGAGCTGTGTGGTGGAGAAGCGGGACACTCCGGTGGTGGCCAGTCCGTCGACGTCGGCGAGGGTCAGCCCAGCGTCGGCGAGCGCCCGGGTGACGGCCTGGGTCTGAAGCGTGAGCGTGGACTTCCCGGTGCTGCCGAGGTCGCACTCGGCCGCGCCCACGATCGCCACGCCGGTCACTGCGCGCCCGGCCCGTCGGCCGTGCCCAGCAGGACCGTCGCGTGGGCAGGGCGGGCGGCGGGCCGTTGCGGGCCGTACTCGCTGGCCAGGATCGTGGCGGAGAGTTCGACCCGGACGCGGTCGGCGCCGGCCTCGACCACTGTCGCCTCGCACCGCACGGTCTCGCCGGCGAACATCAGGTTCCGGAACGTGAACGACAGCTCGTGCACGAAGCAGCGCGGACCGAGCGCGTCCTGCAGCAGCTCGACGAAGAGCGCCCCGAACACCTGCCCGTCCACGACCGGGCCCGGGACCCGCGCGGCGGCCACGAACTCGCTGTCGTAGTGCAGGCGGTACCAGTCCCAGGTCGCGCCGGCGTAGGCGACCATGTCGGTGAGCGTGATGGTGCGCTCCAGCATGGGCAGCGCAGCCCCGACGTTCGGTGGCACCGGAGGTGTCATGCGGCACCGTCCAGGCTGACCAGGATGATCGTCTCCTCGTTGACGGCGAGCAGTTCGCCGTCCTGGTTGGTGTACGTCGCGCGCGAGAAGACCACGAGCATGTCCGCACCGGTGCGGGTCCGCTTCTCGGTCAGGTCGTGGATCTCCCAGCTCGCGGTGATGACGTCGTCGGGGCGTACGCGGCGGTGGAACGTGTAGCTGTTGCCGCCGCGGACCTGGCGGGTACCGGGGAGGTCGAGGTGCCAGGAGTGCCCGGCATAGCCGTCGCTGTCCATCGGGAGGTTCGCGTACTGGTTGGTCTCGCAGATGAGCGTCGGTGGGGCGGTCACGCCCGGCAGGCCCTGCGCGCGGGCGAACTCGGGGTCGGAGTAGAGCGGGTTGTCGTCGCCGACGGCCATGCCGAAGTACCGGCCGGCCGCGGCGCCGAGCGGTTCCGGCGCGGTGTAGACCTTCCTCGTGCCCAGCAGTGCACGCAGGTCGTCGGTCAGCAGGCTCATGCCGTCTCCTCCGCCACGCCGCGCGGCGCTGATACCGGGTACAGCGCCGTCGGGAACACCTCGAGCAGGAACTCGGGGCGCAGCAGGGCCTTGCAGATCGCTCCGGTCGACGCCGGCCAGGGCGGGCTGAGTAGCCGTTCCCGCACGCCGGCCACGCCCCGGTACGCCGACAGCGCGGACTCGACGCAGTATTCGGTCGTCTCCAGCAGGTGCTCCGGTCCGAGGCCGGCGTGGCGCAGCAGGTGCAGGATCGCGCCGTACGTCGCCTCGGCCTGCGCCACGATGTCGTCGGGGTGCAGGGCCTGCTGCGTCTGCATGTCCAGCGCCGCGAACCCGGACATGTACAGGGTCCGGCCGGCCCTGACCCCGGGTGCGTAGGTGAGCGTGTCGTAGCGGGACCAGCCGGGGTTGACCAGTTCCAGGGGGTGCCGGGACGCGGTGACGTCGATCGCGACGAGCGCGTCCGGGTGGTGCAGCCGGCTCATCAGGATGCCGCCCGCGCCCGGGTAGACGCCGGCGCCGCCGAGGCGTTCCCGCCGCACGCGGTGCGTCCGGCGGTACACGTCGCGGGTCTCCGGCGTCGAGTAGTCGTAGGTCGTGACGACCGCGTCGAGGGACAGCCCGACCGCCGTGAGCAGGTCGCCCGCCCGGTCCAGGCAGTAGGCGTACTGCGCGGCGAAGTCCCCCGGGTGGACCACGGCGCCGGTGGCGTCGACCGGGACCATCGTCGGTAGGTACACCGCACCGTCGTGGCCGGCCCGCACGGTGGAGGCCTGCCAGGTGCCGGCCGGCCGGGGCTCGCTGGCGGCCAGCACCTCGCCGCCGCCGCGGACCGCGTGCAGCTCGACCTCCAGCAGCGCGGTACGCCGCACGAGCCGCTCGACGACGACCGTCCGCAGCACGGGCTCGTGGTCGCCGAAGACCTCCCCCCGGACCGCCGCGGCCGCCCCGTACTCGGCGAGCCCGGCGACCGTCACGTTCTCGGTGATTCGGGTGACGTCCTGCGGCCCGAACCCGGCGGCCGCCAGGATCGTCAGCACCTTCTCGTACGCGGTGCGCGCCTGCGCCGCCATGTCCCCGGTGACCGTCATCCTGCCGACGGCCTCGTCGAACGCGGCGGAGGTGTGGCCGGAGGTCCAGGCCGCGTCGCCCTCGGCGAGGCCGAGGCAGAACGTGAAGCCGTCGTACGGGAACCAGCGGAAGGAGGGCGGTTTGATGGCGTGTGGTGTCACGGGCGGTCCCTGCCTGTACCGGCGGCGGCCAGCGCCGCCATGAGCGGTTCGATGGTGTCCAGCTCGTCGAGACGGGACAGCAGGTCGATGACGTCTGTGGTGTCGCCACCGGCGTTGCCGTGGAACTTCGCGACGAGCTGCTCGTCGGTCAGCGGGTTGTCCGGGCCACCCGCGCTGCGTGGCACGCTGCCGGGAACGGCCGAGCCGTCGACGAGCGTGATGCGGGCGGTGCCGGGCGCGTCGGCTGCGGGGCCGCCGGTGGGGGCAACGTGCCAACGCACCAGCCGGGCAACGCGTTCCACCTCGGGTCGGCCGAGCGAGTCCGGCTCGTACGTTGCGGTGGTCAGGTCACCGTCGACGACGGCGGCGGCGATGCTCCACGGCAGCGAGAACTTCGCCGCGTACGGCGATGCCGGTCGCGCCAGGTCCCGCCGGGTGTCGCAGACCGTGGGCACCGAGTCGGGGTGAACGTCGACGTCGATCGAGGCGACGTCGACGGAACGGACACCGCCGCGGCGCACCGCGTCGCGGACCGCGTCGATCGCGGCGTGGGAGAGTTGGCACGCCGGGTACGGCTTGATGCCGATCCGGGTGGTCTCCCAGCGTGTGCCGAGCTCGGCGGTGATGGACGCGAGGTCGACCGCGCCGGCGGCCAGTGCGTCGTAGACACCGTGCGGGCCGTCGAGGACGTTAGCGGGGCCGCCGGCCCCGGCCGCGGCCAGCCGGGCGGCGAGGATGCCGGCGTGCCCGGCGAATCCCGGGTGCAGCTGCTTCGTCGAGGCTCCACTGTGCAGGAACGCCAGGAGCCCGCCGGCCTGGCTGCCGGCGATGCCGAGCGCGTCGGTCGTCCGCGCGGCGTCGAGGCCGAGCAGCCGGGACGCGACGATCGCCGAGGAGAACACGCCAGCCACCATCGTGGCGTGCAGCCCGCGGGCGTGGAAGCCGTGCGACGCGGCGGCGGCGACCCGGCACACGGTTTCGTAGCCGACGACGGCGGCCTCGAGCACGGCCCGGCCGGGCGCGCCGACCTGCTCGCCGACGGCGAACGCGGCCGGCAGCACCACGGCTGTGGCGTGCACGAGGCCGCCGGCGTGGGTGTCGTCGAAGTCCAGTGCGTGCACGAGGGTGCCGTTGGCGAGCGCGGCGGCCGGCGCACCGACCCGGCCCCGCGACCCGATGATCGTCGCCTCCGGCGGCCCGCCGAGTCCCAGGGCGACGACGACGGCCGGTATCGGCGACCGCCCACCGGGCTCCCCCGTCATCGGGCTGGCGCGCAGCCCACCCAGCGCCGTTCCGACCCCGTCGAGCAGGTGCCGCAGCGCTGCGGCACGGACCGCGGCCGGCACTTCGACGCGGCCCGTGCCCCACTCGGCAAGCTCCTCGGCGATCATCGTGACGTGGCTGTGGTGTCGAGGCTGTCAGGGGTGTTCGCGCCGTGTGCCGGCTCGGCATCGCCGAACGCGCCGGCGGCCCGCAGCGCCACCACCTGCTGCGCGTCCAGGCCCAGGATCTCCTCGGTGACGAGTGCCAGGTCCTCGTTGCGCTGCGGTGCCCGGCGGTAGGTGGGCGTCTCGTCGCCGACCCGCACCGGGGACGCGAGCTGCCGTACCTCGCCGTAGCGGGGGTGGTCGGTGGTAACCACGAGGTTCCGGGCGGCGGTGTGCTCGTCCGCCAGGGCCGCGCCGACGTCGTTGATCGGGCCGCACGGGATCGACCCGGCGTAGAGCCGCGTGAGCCAGTCGTCGACGGTCTTCTGCCGGAAGATCGCCTCCAACCGGGGCACCAGGTCGCTGCTCTGCTCCCGCCGGCCGGCGAAGGTCGCGTACGGCGAGCCGGCCTCGGCCCACTCCGGGTGGCCGACGATCTGGCACAGCCGGGCCCAGAACTTCTCCTTCGCGCAGCCGACGACCATCCAACCGTCCTTGGCCTCGAACGCCTGGAACGGCACGAGCGACGGGTGGGCCGAGTGGTGTGTGCGGGCCGGCTGGAACCCGGCGTTCAGGTGCCACGTCGCGGGATAGGTCAGCATCGACACCGCGGTGTCGTAGAGGCTGACGTCGCAGTCCATCCCGACGCCGTCGCGGCGGGCGGCGTGCACCCCGGCCAGCAGCGAGATCGCGGCCACGAAGCCGCCCGAGTAGTCCACCAGTGACAGTCCGGACTTGGTGGGCGGTCCGTCCGGCTCACCGGTCAGCTCCATCCAGCCAGCGAGACCCTGCAACACGTAGTCGTAGCCGGGTTCCTGCTTGCGCGGTCCGGTCATCCCGAACCCGGTCAGCGACACGCACACGATGCGCGGGTTGAGGTGCTTGAGGTCGTCGTACCGGATGCGCAGCTTCTCCGGCACGTCCCCGCGCAGGTTGGAGTAGACGACGTCGGAGACCGCGACGAGTTGTTCGAAGACGCCACGCCCGGCGGCGGTAGCCAGATCGAGAGAGACGCTGCGCTTGTTGCGGTTGAACGTCTCGAAGAAGAGCGAGTCCTCGTCCTCGGCGTACGGCGGCACGTACCTGCCGACGTCTCCGCCGGCCCGCGGATCCTCGATCTTGATGACCTGGGCGCCGAGGTCGGCCAGGTGCACGCTGCCGAACGGCCCGGCACCGTACTGCTCGACCGCGATGATGCGCAGGTCCTCCAGCGGTCTCACGTGGTCGCTCCCGTCAGCTCACCGATCAGCGCGATGATCTCGTCCTGGGCCGCGCGGATCTCGACGGCCGGCAGCCCGTGGGTCGGCGGGCTCAGCTTCACGGTGTCGGCGATGCCGTCATAGGCCGCGATCCGGGCGGCGACGTCGTCGCGGGTGCCGGCCATGGTGAGCGCGTCGACCATCCGGTCGCTGACGCTGCCCGCGAGGTGGTCCGCGCCGGCACCGGCCCGGAACGCGTCGATGACGGCCTGCTGGTCCTCGGCGAGGCCGTGGAACGCGAAGAAGTCGGCGTAGGTGCGGACCGTGGCGTAGAAGCCGACCACACCGGCGGCGCGGCGGCGGGCGAGCGCCGGGTCGGCGGCCACCGAGCAGCACGCGGAGACGACGACGTCGACGTCGTGGCGCGTCTTGCCGTCCGCGCGGTCGATGCCGAGCGTGAGGTCGGGCAGGATGTGCTCCCGCAAGTATCCGGGTGAGCACAGCTCGTGGCTGATCCAGCCGTCGCCGATCTCGCCGGCCAGCCGGGTCATCAGCGGGCCCATCGCGGCCAGGTACACCGGGATCGGCCGCTCCGGAACGGCGTACGGCCGCTCGTAACCGCGGATGTGCATCGGCTCGAACTCGCCGTCGGCACGGATCTCGGCGCCGGTGGTGCAGGCGTCCCAGAACAGCCGGATGTTGTAGACCGTCTCGCGCAGGTGACCGACCGGCTTGCCGAACGGCACGTTGTGCCATTGCTCGTTGAGCCGGCGCACCCCGGAGCCGAGGCCGATCACGAACCGGCCACCGGACAGCTCGTCCAGGTCGAGCGCCTCCAGCGCGGTGATCATCGGGCTGCGGGTGAACGCCAGGACGATCGAGGTGCCGATCCGTGCGGTCGACGTCGCCCCGGCCAGGGCCGCGGCGGTGCCGGTCGCGCTCCGGTGCAGCTCCGAGGCCCACAGCACCTCGGCGCCCGCGCGTTCCGCCCGGCGCCCGGCGTCGGCCAGCTCCGCGAGCGTCTCCCCCCACGGCTGGTACGTGAGCCTCATGCCGTTTCCTTGCTGTCGCCGTCGAGGGAGAGTGGGGACTTCCCCACCGGGAAGAGGTTTTCCAGCTGTTCGGCGCCCCGGCGGTACACGTAGAACGTGCGCTTGAAGGAGCAGACCTCGTCGCCGTGCTGGTTCAGCGTGCGGGTGCGCACCGTGACGATGCCGGCATGCGGGCGGGACGCGGACTCGCGCTTCTCCAGCACAAGTGACTCGCTGTAGAGCGTGTCACCGGCGAACACCGGGTGGGTCATCCGGATCTCGTCCCAGCCGAGGTTCGCGAACGCGTTCTGGGTCAGGTCGGTGACGCTCTGCCCGACCGCGATGGCCACCGTGAGCGTCGACACCACGAGCGGCTTGCCGAACTCCGACCGTGCGGCGTACTCGGCGTTGAAGTGCATCTCGTTGGTGTTCATGGTCAGCAGCGTGAACCAGGTGTTGTCGGTCTCCGTGACGGTGCGTCCCAGCGGATGCTGGTAGACGTCTCCGATTTCGAAGTCCTCGAAGAACCGCCCGGTCCAGCCTTGCTTGAGCCCCATCAGTCAATCTCCTTCTGACAACGCGCGAGGTACCCGTCGCGGATCGTCCGCTTGAGGATCTTGCCGCTCGGGTTGCGCGGCAACGCGTCGACGACGTGCCACTCGCGGGGCACCTTGTAACGCGCCACGTGCTGCCGGACGTGGCCCTCCAGGGCTCCGACGTCGATCCGCGTCCCTGGGCGGCCCACCACGAACGCGGCGATGCGCTCGCCGTACACCTCGTCGGGCACGCCGATGACGGCGACCTCGTCGACCGGCTGGTGGCGGGCGATGACCTCCTCGATCTCGCGCGGGAAGATGTTGACCCCGCCCGCGATGATCATGTCGTTCTTCCGGTCGAAGATGGTGATGAAGCCCTCCTCGTCGCGCACGGCCACGTCGCCGACGGAGAAGAACCCGTCGGCGTCGTATCCGGCCCGGGTGGCCTCCTCGTCGTCGAGGTACCCGGCCAGCAGCAGCGGCGAGCGGGCGAACAGCTCGCCGGGCTCACCCGGCCCGACCTCGTTGCCGTCGTCGTCCTTGAGCCGGATCTCGTTCCAGAACCAGGGATGCCCGACGCTGCCGGCCCGTTCCAGGGCGAACTCGGGGCGCAGGTTGGTGACGATGGAGCACTCGGTCGAGCCGTAAAGCTCGTGCACGTCGACGCCGGGGAACGCGGCGATCACCCACTCCTTCAGCGCGACCGGCAACGCGGCGGCGTTGAAGTAGAGCGTCCGCAGCGCCGACAGGTCGTACCGGGCGGCCGGCTCCTCGCAGAACCGGCGGAGGTGCTGGGCGTGCGTGGGCACCAGGAACACCGTGGAGGCGCGACTGGAGACCATCAGGTCCAACAGCCGCTCCGGATCCCAGGTCGGCAGCACGCTGCACGAGCCGCCGAGCATCGGGGCGGTGTAGGCGAACGCGAACCCCGCGCCGTGGTACATCGGTGCGACGGCGATCGTGCTGCGGTTGGGGCCGAGCCCGTAGTCCAGCCCGACTCCGAACGCGGTGAGGACCCGTCCGCGGTGGGTCAGCAGGACGCCCTTGGGCCGCCCGGTCGTGCCGGACGTGTAGGTGATGCAGAACGGGTCGAGTTCATCGACGGGGATCTGCGGATCGACCGCGCGGCCCTGTCCCAGGAACGTCTCGTACCGCTGGCCGACCTCGCCGGCGAAGCTGAGCACGAGCGGCAGGTCGTCGAGCAGGCCGTCGACGTTGCCCGCCAGCTCATCGGCCAGGATGATCCCCCTCGCCCGGGAGTGGGCGAGGATGTAGGCGTTGTCCGAGCTGTTGTTCTTCGTGTTCAGCGGCACGGTCGGGATGCCGGCCTTGGCCATCGCCGCCGATATCTCGAAGTACTCGTAGCGGTTGTTGCTCAGCACCGCGATCCGCTCACCGGGGGCGATGCCGTGCGCGAGCGTCGCGGACGCGAGCTGGTTGGAGCGCTCGTCGAGCGCGCCGAACGTCACGGCGTGGTCGCCGTCGACGACCGCGACCCGGCCCGGCGTGGCCCGGCCGAACTCGCGGATCCCGGCGGCCATGTTGAGCTGCACACCCTTCACCCGGTGCCGTCCTTCCCTGAGTCATTGATGTGCATGACGGCCCCGGTCAGAGTCCGTAGCGGGCGAGGACGTCCCGCTTGCCGGGGATGAGGACCTTGCGGGTCATCCGGCCGGTGGTGAGCCATGCGATCGCGTCGCCGTTCCTGGTGCTGGTCAGCATTCGTTCGACCAGGTACGGCGCGACGTCGTCGACGTGGTCGCACAGGATGTTCAGCCACCTGCGCTGCTGCGCCACCTGCTCCGGCGCGGCGGCGGCTTCGCGCAGCCACCCCTCGGTGATGAGGATGCCGGGGCGGATCTGGCCGATCCGCACGCCGGTACCGGTGACCTCCTTGGCCAGTGCCCGGGTGAAGGAGTCCAGACCACGCTTGGTGGCCGCGTAGACCCCCATGCCGGGGCGGATCCGGCCGTCGCTGCCCCCGCCGAGCACGTTGAAGACCTGGCCGCCGCCGGCGGTGAGCATGCCGCGGACGGCGACCTGCGACCCGTACACGGTGCCGAGCATGTTCGTGGTGACCATCGTCCGGACGTCCTCCGGCGCGGTGTCGACGATCGGCCGGGTGGTGTTGGCGACACCGGCGTTGTTGATCCACAGGTCGACGCCACCCAGCGCGTCGACCGCGGCGCTCCACATCCGCTCGACCTGCTCGGCGTCGGTGACGTCCACGGCGAACCCGTGGACCGTCGCTGCCGTGAGGGCCCGTGGGCGCAGCCGTGCGACGGCGTCGTCCACGGCCGTCCGCGAGCGCCCGGAGACGACGACCGAGTGGCCCCGCGAGAGCAGCTCGCGGGCGAGCGCGAAGCCGATCCCCCTGGTGCTGCCGGTGATGACTGCCTTACGCATGACTGCTCCTGCCCACTCAAGTCGGGAGAACGGGTCCGGTCAGTGGCCGACCAACCGGGCGACCGCGTCGGCCAGCGGCACCACGTCGGCATACTTGGCGTCGAGGTCGAAGAGGTTGGCCTCGTGCGGGCCGGGATCGCGGTCGGCGCACGCCTCGCGCACCACCATCGGGCGGAACCCGTGTTGCAGGGCGTCCACCGCCGACGCGCGGACGCAGCCGCTGGTGGAGAAGCCGCCGAGCACCACCGTGTCGACGCCGGCCGCGGTGAGCCAGGCGGCCAGGGCGGTTCCGGCGAAGGCGCTGGCGTAGTGCTTGTACACGATGTGATCGCCCGGGGCGGGCGTGATCTGGGTCGGGAAGTCGCCGAGTGGGTTGCCGGCGGCGAACGTGGTCAGCGCCGGCACCTTCGCGGCGAACAGGGGTGCTTCGGCGCAGGACTCGTCGGCGTACCGCACCGCGGTGAAAGCCACCGGAACCCCGGCCGCGTGGGCCGCCGCCACCAGCGCGGCCATCGCGGCCAGCGCGGCCTCCGCGGAGGTCAGGAACAGCGGCGACGAGGGTACGGCGTACGCGGCGACGGGGTCGACCAGCACGAGCGCGGGCCGGGTGCCCCAGCCGAGCCGACGGGCGAACCCGGCACCGGCGTAGTCGGCATCGAGCCTGCCGCCGCGCGCGGTGCCGCCGGGGGTGGCGGACAGCTCGGCACCATTCATTCGACGCATCGTATGCGTTGGATACACCGTTTCGCTAGGGGGAACATTGCGGGGCTTGCCGTGTCCGTGGAAACAGTGTTTCCATTGCAGCCATGCTGGTCCCGGACGGCGCCGATCTCACCATCGCCGGCTGCCTGGCGCCCTGCACCTCCGGCTGGGGGCGCCGCCCGCAAACGCCGCCGGGAAGACCCTGAAACGCGAAGTGAGGAGCAGCGGGTGCGAGCGCACGTCGAACTGATTCACGAGAATGACTACATCTGGCACGTCGGGGAGCTGCCGCACGGCGAGGGCGGGGTCCACGAACGCCGGCTCTCCACAGACGAGGAGGACGGATCGTCCTCGCTGGCGTTGCGGTTCGACAGCGACTGGGGGCGCGGGCCCGGCGTGCCGCACGCCGACACCGAGTTCTTCGTGCGGTCCGGCTCGCTGATCTACGGCGGGCAGGAGATCGGCCCGGGCGGCTATCTTCAGGTGCCCCGGGGCGTGCCGATGGACTGGATCAAGATCCGCGAGGGCTCGTCGGTGCTGCACTGGCGCGAGTACGGCGACTGCGGTTTCGACGTCGGGAAAGCACAGTGGAGCCCGGCCTCAGCGCGGTGGGAGTCCGCCGTCGGCGAGGTGACGGTGGTGGATTCCAACGACATGGAGTGGACCGCCGCCCCGACGGTCGGGCCGATCACCCCGCTCTACATCAAGCTGCTGCACCGCGACCCGGTGACCAACTTCTACACCCGCCTGATCCGGGCCCACAAGGGCTGGAGCGACCACCGGCTGGCCCACCACCCCTGCTATGAGGAGTTCTACACGCTCGGCGGGAAGATGGCGTACAACTTCGGCGACATCGACGAGGGCACCTACTGCTTCCGGCCGGCGGGGGTGAAGCACGGCCACTTCGTCGCCGAGACCGACATCGACTGGATCATCCGGTCGGACGGCGAGCTGATCAACTGGTACACCACCGACGAGTGGGTCAAGTGGGGCGGCACGGCGACCAACTACCACGAGCACGACGAGGCGCCGGTCATCTCCACCCTGCCGGTGCGGTCCCGTTCGCGCGGCCCCTGGTCCGGCGACGGGATGTGATGGCGACGGGGTGTGCCGCGGCCACGACCAGCGCCGCGTCACACCCCGGTCACCCGCAGCCGCCCGTGCCGGCGAGTGCCCGGGTCCCGGGTGGGCGTCTACACGGCCAGGGCGAGCAGGCGCCGGGCGGAGCGGACCACCGCCTCGTCCACCAGCCGGCCCTGTGCGTCGAGGCAGACTCCCACGCCGTCGCGGACCGCCGCGTCGAAGCGGGCCACCAGGTCCGCCGCCGTCGCCACCTCGTCGGGTGCGGGGGTGAACACCTCGTTCACCACCGCGACCTGCGCAGGGTGGATACAGGCCCGGCCGACGAAGCCGAGCCGCCGCAGCGCCATCGTCGACTCGCGCAGCGCGACCAGGTCCCGGAAGTCGGTGCTGACCGGCCCCACCGGAGGCTCGATGCCGACCGCCGCGCTGGCCAGCACCACCTGCGAGCGGACGAAGAGCAGTTCCCGCTCGTCCGGCCCGAGCGTGACACCGAGGTCGGCGCGCAGGTCCGCCTCACCGAGTTGCAGCCGCCGTACCCGGGGTGCGCGGGCGATGTCGAGGGCCGCGACCACGGCCGCCGCCGACTCCAGCAGCGGCACCACGGGGGTCGTGCCCACCGGCGACCCGGCCGCCGACTCGGCCGCGCCGAGCACCTCGTCCAGGGCGACCAGTTCGGCGGCGGACTCGGCCTTCGCCACACAGAGCCCGGCGAGCCCCGGCCCCACGACGGTCGCCGCGTCGACGTGGCCCAACCGGCCCGGGTTGATCCGCACCCACCAGGCGACCCCGGGTGGTGCGGAGCGCAGGAAGGCGGCGACCGCCGAGCGGGCGGCGTCCTTGCCGGCCTGCGGCACCGCGTCCTCCAGGTCGACGATCACCGCGTCCGCGCCGCGCCCCGCCGCCTTGGCCAGCTTGTCGGGCGCGTCCCCGGGCACGTACAGGTACGACCTCAACGGCTTCGCGCCCTTCCGTTCGACAATGCTCCGGCGATGCGGCCATTGTTTCGGCTACGGATACAGTGTTTCCATCAGTGGTCGAGACGTCAAGGAGGCCCCATGGGACCGCACCCGCACGGCTGGTGGATTCTGCTGCACATCGTGCTCTTCGTCTTCTGGCTGGGCGGGGATCTCGGGGTCTTCTGGTCGAGCCGGTTCGTCCTCAAGCCCGACCTCACGCCGGCCGCCCGGGCCACCGCGCTGAAGATCATGGGCGGGCTCGACCTGGGGCCCAAGATCTGCCTGGTGCTCTTCCTGCCCAGCGGCGTCACGCTGATGGCGCTGGACCCGCACGGCGCGCGGGTCTTCGGGATCAACCCGTTCGGCTGGCCGATCGTCGCACTGGTCTGGGTGTTCGCGGCGGCGTGGCTGGCCGCCACGATCTCCGACCACCACCGCCCGGGCCACCGTCGGTGGGTACGCCGGGCGGACTGGACGGTCCGGATCGTGCTGATCGCCGGCCTGGCCGGGACCGCGCTCTACACGCTCTTCGCCGCCGCACCGTTCGGCGTGGACACCAACCCGAGGTGGCTGGGCGGCAAGATCCTGCTCTACAGCATCGCGATCGCCTGCGGACTGGGCATCCGGCTCACCCTGCGCCCGTTCGGGCCGGCCTTCGGCGCGCTGATGACGACCGGCTCCACGCCGGAGGTGGAGCGCGCGATGCGGCGGGCGATCGACGGCTGCCTACCCTACGTGTGGGGCATCTGGGGCAGCGTGCTGGCGGCCGCGGCGCTCGGCGTGCTGAAGCCGCTCGCGGCGCTGTGACCCGGGCAGGTCGGTCAGGCGCCGCTGTAGCCGAGCTGGGCGGAGATCCGGCCGGTCGCCTTCAGCAGCGACTTCGCCAGCTCGGGCGAGTCCGGCTTGAACCGCCCCACCGGCCCGGCCACGCTGACGACCGCCACCACGTGCCCGTCGTGGTCGTAGACCGGTGCGGCGATCGACGTCGCGCCGGGCTGGCGTTCGCCGCGCGAGGTGGCGTAGCCGCGCTTACGGATGGCGGCCAACTCCTTGCGCAGCTTCGCCGGGTCGGTGATGGTGCGGTCGGTGATCTCGTCGAGCCGGTGCCGTTCCAGGTAGACGTCGAGCTCGTCGTCGTCGACGAAGGCCAGGAACGCCTTGGACGAGCTGCCGGCATGCAGCGGGTACGGGATGCCGATGTTGACGTCCAGCCGCAGCTCCTGCTCGGGCACCACCTGGTCGACGTACAGCCGGGTGTCGCCCCGGCGCAGCGACAGCGTGGCGGTCTCGCCCGTCTCGGCCGCCAGCCCGCGCAGCTCCGGGCCGGCCATCGCGCGCAGGTCGGTGCGGGCCAGGTAGGCCCGGCCGAGCGTGACGGCTGCGTGGCCCAGCGCGTAGCGACGGGTGCTCGGGTCGACGGTGATCAGCTCCCGGCTGCGCAGCGCCGTGAGGATACGGTGCACGGCGGCCTTGGTCAGGTCCAGCGCGGTCGCGATCTCGGTGACGCCCAGGTCCGGGCGCCCACTGCGCCCGAAGTAGAGCAGCACGTCCATCGCCCGCTCGACCGCCGCGATCGAGCGGGACTGGCCCTCGCCGTCCTCCGCGGCCGGTGCCTTCGCCTCCGATGTCCGACTGGGCATGGTTGGGCCTCCACAGCGCTGTTCGTGCGTCCGTCTCCAGAGCAGTGTAGGGCGCTCGATTTCACCTAGCGAAACACCGTGTCCTGAGCGGGTCACCGATTTTCGGCGGCGAGGCGCCCGGACCGATCGGCGGTTGACACGGGCCACCACCCCTCGTTACGTTTCTGGTAACGACGTTTCCTCATGCGAAACGGAGAACCTGCCAGTGTCGGTCGACAGCATCACGTTCCGCTCGGCCCTTGCCCAGTGGCCCAGTGGCGTCGGTGTCGTGACCACGGTCATCGACGGCCAGCGGCACGGCATGACCGCGAGCTCGTTCTCGTCGGTCAGCCTCAACCCGCCGCTGGTCTCCGTCTGCCTGGGCGTCCACCTTCCCAGCCACGCCCTGGTGGAGCGGGCCGGCGTCTTCGCGATCAGCTTTCTCGGCAAGGGCCAGGCCGGCATCGGCCAGCGCTTCGCCGGCATGCGTCCCGAGGTCACCGACCGCTTCGCCGGGCTGGACTGGGCGCACGCCGAGACCGGCTGCCCGCTCCTGGCCAGCGCGACCGCCTGGCTGGACTGCCGGGTCGTGCACGCCTATCCCGGCGGTGACCACACGATCTTCGTCGGCGAGGTGCTCGCGGCCAGCACCCCCCGGGTCGGTGCCCCGCTGCTGTTCCACTCCAGCGCGTGGAGTCAGCTCGCCGACCCGCTGCCGGAGAAGATCGACATCGCGATCGGGGGCCGACTCTCCCGCCTGCGCGCGAACACCCTGGTGACGGCCGGCTTCACGGTGCGGGCAACCCCCGGCCCGATGATCGCCGACGCCTTCCGGCCCGGCGGCGAGGATGCCACCCTCGCCGAGCTGGACCAGTTGCTGCGTGCCGGGCACACCGCCGTCACCCTGGTCGAGGAGGCCGACGCCAGCCCGGTGCAGGTGCGGGCCGTGCTCGCCGACGCCACGGTACGCGCCCGCCGCGCCTCACTCCGGGTGCGGCTGCGGCCCCAGCGCGGGCTCGGCCTGGTCAACGCCATGGTCGCGATGAAGAGCGGCGTCACCGGCTTCGACACCACCCTCAGCGGTCGAGCGAGCGCCCTGCGCACCCGCGACCTGGTCTTTCTCGCCCGGCAACTCGGGGTGTCCTGTCCCCGGCTCCCCGCCAACAAACCAGAGGAGTGACTTACATGTCCACCGGCGGACGGCTCATCGACGACCTCACCCCGGCCGAGCAGGATCGCGCGGCCCGAGTCGAGAAGGTGCTGCCCGCGCTGCGGGCCGCCGCCGCGCAGGCCGACGCCGACGGGGTGTTCCCCGCCGCGCACGTCGCGCTGCTGCGCGATGCCGGGCTGCTCGGCCTGGTGGTTCCGCAGGAGTACGGCGGTCTCGGCGGTGGCCTGCGTGACCTCGCCGCCGCCACCTTCGCCATGGGCAGCGCGTGCCCGTCGACGGCCTTGGCCTTCTTCTTCCACAACACCAGCGCCTCCCGTGGTCTGCTGCCGCTGGAGGCCATCGAGCGCGGCCTCTTCGACGACGCCGACGTCCCCGCCGTGCAGGCCTTCGCTGAGAAGGTGCTGACCCGGATGGCTGGTGGGGTATGGCTGGCCAACTTCGCCAGCGAGGCGGTGAAGAGTTCGTCGGCCAACATCGCCATCTCCACCACCGCCACGCCGGCGAGCCGCGACGGCGTCGACGGCTGGTCGCTCACCGGCGAGAAGTCGTTCGGCTGCGCCACCGGCGTCGCCGACACCTACCTGGTCACCGCCCGACTCGCCGGGCACGAGACGGCGGACGGGCTGGCCCTGTTCCTGGTCCCCCGCGATGCCGCCGGGGTCGCCTCACGGCCGGCCTGGGACGGCATCGGCATGCGCGGCTCGGCCAACCACGGCATCCGGCTCGACGACGTCTTCATTCCGGCCGACGAGGCGCTCACCGTGCCCGGCGCGTTCGTGAAGATGTTGCAGTGCAGTCGGGGCAGCTTCGTCGGCAACCAGCTGGCCATCACGGCGGTCTACGTCGGTGCGGCGCAGAGTGTCTACGACGACACGCTGACCAGCCTCACCCAGAAGACCTTCGCCGACACCGGTCGGCCGATTGCGGAGAGCCCCATGCACCAGGTGATCATCGGCGACATGACGGAACGGTTGGAGACCGCGTACCTCTGGCTGCGCCGCCAGTTGCTGCTGGAGACCAGTGAGCCGCCGCTACGCCCGCACGCCGAGGTCTACCGGCAGTGGCGGTTGGCCAAGGGCTCGATCTGCGAGGCGTGCTTCGACGTGGCGGTCGGCGCGCTCAAGGCGTCCGGCACGTCCGGCGCCACCATGAACGGGTCCGTCGGCCGGGCGCTGCGCGATCTGGCGATGGGACTGGTGATGACGTTCCCGCCGGAGCGCGGCCGGTTGGAGGCGGCCAGTTCGGTGACCAGCGACCGGTCCAACGACCTGTTCGCGGCGGTGGCCGGGTGACCCAGCCGGACCTGCCCGATCTCGCCGACCTGGTCGACGGGGTCTGGACGCCCAGCGACGCACCGCTCGGGTTCGACCTGGAGGATCCGGCGACCGGTGCGGTGCGGCGACCCGCTGCCGGCACGCCGTCGCACCGGATCGAGGCCGCCGTCGCCGCCGCGTCGGCGGCGCACGAGGCCGGGAGCTGGGCCGCGCTTCCGGCCCCTGATCGCGCCGACGTACTGGACGCCGTCGCCGAGGCGGTCGAGGGCGTCGCGGCCGAGATCTGCGCGCTGGAGTCGGCGACCACCGGCGTGCCGATCCGGCAGACCACACCGCTGGGCGTGATCCTCGGCGGCTCGTTCCGGCTGGCCGCCGCCCAGCTACGGCAGGGCCCGCAGAGCCAGGAGTTCCAGCGCGAGGACGGCCGGATCGCGTACGCCGAACGACTGCCCTGGGGTCCGGCCGCCTGTGTGGTGCCGTGGAACGCGCCCGCGCCGATGGCCGCGCACAAGGTCGCGAACGCGCTCGCCGCGGGCTGCCCCACGATCCTCAAGCCCAGCGAGTACGCCCCGCACGGCAGCCAACGGCTCGCCGCCGTCGTCGGGGCCACGCTCGCCGCCTCTGGCGTGCCGGCCGGGGTGTTCCAGCTCGTGCACGGCGGGGCCGAGGCCGGTGCGGCAGTGGTCGGCGATCCCCGGATCCGGGCGGTCTCCTTCACCGGCGGGCTCGCCGCCGGGCGGGCGGTCGCGGCAGCCTGCGCCTACGACATCAAGCCCGTGCAGCTCGAGCTCGGCGGCAACAACCCGCTGGTCGTGCTCCCCGACGCCGACGCCGCCGATGTCGCCCGGGCCGCGGTCGACCTGCTCAGCACCCTCAACGGGCAGTGGTGCCGGGCGCTGGGTCGGCTGATCGTGCCCGCCGACCGGCACGACGAGATCGTCGCCGCGATCGCCGACCGGCTCGCCGGCCTGGTCGCCGGCGCGCCGTTGGACCCCGCGACCGACCTCGGTCCGCTGGTGCACTCCCGGCACCTGGCCCGGGTGGTGGCCGCCCGCGACGACCTGCTGGCCCACGGCGGGACCGCTGTCACCGGCACCACGCTGCCGGCGGCCGGGCCGCTGGCCGGCGGGAACTTCCTCGCCCCGACGCTGGTCACCGGCATCGCCGCCGCGCTCACCGGCGACGAGATCTTCGGGCCCGTGGCAGCGGTGCACCCGTACGCCACCGTCGACGAGGCGGTGGCGCTGGCCAACGGCACGTCGTACGGGCTGGAGGCGTACGTGCTCGGCGCGGACGAGGAGGCCGCGCTGGCCGTGGCCCGCCGGATCCGGGCCGGTGAGGTCAAGGTCAACGGCTCCTCGGTGCTCAGCCTGCACCTGTTCAGCCCGCGCCCGGCGTTCGGGCTGTCCGGCTACGGCGAGGAGGGCACCGCCGAGACCCTGCGGTTCTTCACCAACCCGCGGGTCGTCGGCGTCGAAGGCGGCTTCGCGCTGCACGGCCGGTCATGACCCCGGGCGAGACCGCCCCGGCGCAGGCTTCGCCCCCGATCACGGCCGGCGGCGCGGCGACCGCACGCCCGGCCGACGTGCTGCGGGCGCTGCTGGGCGGCCCGTCGCCGGTGCACGCCCCCGGCGTACACGACCCGCTCACCGCCGCGCTGGCCGCCGGGGCCGGGCACCGCGTCGTGCACCTGTCCGGTGCGGTCTGCGCCGCGGTCGAGCTGGGCCTTCCCGACCTGGGATACCTGCACGGCACACACGTCGCGGAGCGGGCCGCCCGGGTCGTCCCGGCGCTGGCCGGCGTGCCGCTGATCGCCGACGCGGACACCGGCTACGGCAATCCGCTGCACGCGGTCTGGACCGCCCAGCGGTACGCGGCGGCCGGCGTCGCCGGGCTGCACCTGGAGGACCAGGTCAGCCCGAAGCGCTGCGGCCACCTGGACGGCAAGGAGCTGTTGGACATCGCGGGTGCGACGGCGAAGATCCGGGCGATCGCCGAGGCGGGCACCGGCCTGGTGCTGATCGCCCGCACCGACGCCTACTCGGTGGCCGGCCTCGACGAGGCGATCGAGCGGGCCGGCCGGTTCGCCGACGCCGGCGCCGACGCGGTCTTCCTGGAGGGTGTGGACACCGCCGAGGAGTTGGCGGCGGTGCGTACCGCGCTGCCCGGCGTACCCCTGGTGGTGAATCGCTCGGAGGCGGCTGGTGTGCGCGCCTTCCCGCCCGACGACGTGCTCGGCGCGCTCGGGGTCCGGGTCGTGCTGCACCCGGTCGCGCCGATGCTGGCCGCGCTGTGCGCGGCTGCCGCCGCCTATGCCGCGATCGGCCGGCACGGTCACGCCGACGCGGTGCCCCGGCTCGCCTGGTCGTCGTTCACCGCGCTGGTCGGCCAGGACGATGCGCTGACTCTCGATCGGAGGTACGCCTGATGCACGTGCTGATCGCCGGAGCGGGGCCGGTCGGGCTGACCGCGGCGCTCGCGCTGGCCCGCCGGGGCTGCGAGGTGACAGTGCTGGAGGCTGGTGACGACCTCGCCGCCGAGTCCCGTGCCTCCACGTTCCACCCGCCGACGCTGGAGATGCTCGAGGCGTTGGGGGTCGGCGCGGACCTGTTGGCGCGCGGGCTGGTGGCGCCGACGTTCGCCTACCGGGATCGCCGGGAGGGACTGATCGCGGAGCTGGACCTCTCGGTGCTCGCCGAGGACACCCCGTACCCGTACCGGGTGCAGTGCGAGCAGTCCAAGCTGTGCGTGATCCTGCTGGCGCACCTGGCCGGGCAGCCGACGGCCCGGGTCCGCTTCGGTTGGCCGGTCGACTCGGTACGACAGGCCGCGGATCAGGCCGACGGCGCTGTGGTGGCGGTCGCCGAGGACGGCCGGGAGGTGGCCGGCGACTGGCTGATCGCGGCCGACGGCGCCAGTTCGGCGGTGCGGCGGGCGCTGGAGTTGCCGTTCGACGGGATCACCTACCCCGAACGGTTCCTGGTGGCCTCCACCGACGAGGACCTGCCGGCGCTGCTCGGCCCGCTGGCGTACGTCAACTACGTCTTCGACCCGGTCGAGTGGTCGGTGCTGCTGCGCACGCCGGACCACTGGCGGGTGCTGCTGCCCACCCCCGAGGACACCCCTGACGCGCACGAGCTGGACCGGCTCGACGGGCGGCTGCGGGCCATCGCCGATCCGGGCCGGCCGTGGCGGGTGGCGCACGCCAGTTTGTACCGGGTGCACCAGCGGGTCGCCGCGACGTTCCGGCAGGGGCGGGTGCTGCTGGCCGGCGACGCCGCGCACGTCAACAACCCGCTCGGTGGGCTGGGCATGAACTCGGGCATCCACGACGCGGTCGCCTACGCGCAGGTGCTGGCCTCGGGCCGCCCGGCACCGGACGGCGGGGAGCTGGACCGGGCGGTGACGGCGGTGGCCGACGAGCGGCGCCGGATCGCCCTGACCTACGTGCAGGAGGTCTCCGACCAGAACTACCACCGGATGCGGGCCACCGATCCGCAGGTGCGGTCCGCGCAGCTGGCCGGCCTGCGCGCGCTGGCCGAGGATCCGGCGGCGGCCCGGGCGTACCTGCTGCGCAGCTCCATGATTGCCTCGCTGCGCCCCGACGCCGGGCAGCCGGCGGCCCGGGCATGACGGCACCCGGCGACGGCCCGCGCGGCGCGGTGATCGAGCGGGAGAACCCGTCCAGGACCAGCGAGCTGGTCGGCACTGTCGGTGTCAGCGGGCCCGAGCGGGTGGACGCCCTGGTCCGCCGGGCCGACGCCGCGCAGCGCAGTTGGGCGGCCACCGGCATCGCGCGGCGGCTCGCTGCGCTGGCCGCTGGCGCCGACGCGATCGCCGGGCGGCTCGAACCGTTGGCCGAGCTGCTGGCCCGGGAGTCGGGCAAGGTGCTCGCCGACTGCCGCGGCGAGGTCGGGTTCGCCGGCACGTACCTGCGCTGGGTCGTCGAGCACGCCCCGGCGGCGTACGCGGATCGGGAGATCGACGACGCGGCCGGTCGGCTGCTGCGGCTGCCCCGGCCGTACGGTGTGGTCGCCGCGATCACGCCGTGGAACGCGCCGATCATCCTCACCTTGCTCAAGGTGGCCCCGGCCCTCGCCGCCGGCAACGCTGTGGTGGTCAAGCCCTCGCCGCTGGCCCCGCTGGCGGTCTCGGAGGTGCTGCGCCTGCTCGCCGGGGCGCTGCCCGACGGGATGCTGGCGGTCGTCCACGGCGACGCCGCCGCCGGTGCGGCGTTGGTCGGGCATCCGCTGGTGCGCAAGGTGGCGTTCACCGGCGGCGGCGTGGCGGCCCGGCAGGTGGCGGCGACCGCGGCCACCCAGACCACACCGGTCGTGCTGGAGCTGGGCGGCAACGACGCGGCGATCTTCCTGCCGGACGCCGACCTGGGCACCGAGCCGATGCGCCGGCTGGTCCTGGCGAGTTTCGCCACCAGCGGCCAGGTGTGCATGGCCGCCAAGCGCCTGTATGTGCACCGCGGCCGCCGCGACGAGTTCGTGGCGGCGTACCGGGCCGCCGCGGCGGAGGTGCTGCGCGTCGGTGACGCGCTCACGCCGGGGGTGAGCATGGGCCCGGTCATCTCGGCCGGTGCCGTCGCCCGGGTCGAGCGGATCGTCGCGACGGCCGTCGCCCGGGGTGCCACGGCGCTACCGCTGGGCACTGTCGACGGTGGCACCGACCTGGCCGGCGGGTACTTCGTGGCCCCGACGCTCGTGCTGGACGCACCGGACGACGCCGAGGTGATCACCGGGGAGCAGTTCGGGCCGACGGTGCCGCTCCTGCTCTACGACGACGAGGAGGAACTGCTGGCCCGGGTCAACGCCGACGAGCTGGGCCTTGGCGGCTCGGTCTGGTCGGCCGACGAGGAGCGGGCGTTCGCGCTGGCCCGTCGGGTCGAGGCGGGCTTCGTCTTCGTCAACACGCACAACCGCACCGGGCTGTCGCTGCGGGCGCCGTTCGGTGGGGTGAAGCGCTCCGGCTACGGCCGTGAGTATGCCGAGGAAGGGCTGGCCGAGTACGCGCAGACCTGCGTCGTGCACGCGCCCGGCCCGTTCCGGCCGGGTGGCGCCGGGCTGCCCGCCAACGCGTACCCGGGCTGAGGCCGGGCCGCGTCGGTCGAGCGCTGCCGTCAGTAGTCGACGACGACGCGGGCCGCGAGGCGCGGCTTGAGCCAGCCCGCCACCTCCAGGTGGGCGGGGTGGGACTGGTAGGCGCGCAACGCGTCCACGTCGGTGTGTGTGCTGATCATGCACAGGTCGTAGGAGACCGGGGTCCGCAGCGTGTCCAGGGCGACGGTCAGCGTCGCGATCTCATCAATTGAGCTGGCCAGACCTTCCAGCAGCGACCTCGCCTTGGCAGCATCGGCCGCATCGTCGAACTTCATGAGTACCACGTGCGTAAACACCTGTTCTTCCCCCTGTTCCCCGGCGTCGCCCGAGTGTATGTTCTGGAAACAGCGTTTCGCCAGGGGAACCGGAGCGGGAATGACCATCAGGGTTGCCGCCGTACAGTTCGAGGCCGGCCAGGACATCGGGGCCAATCTGGCCACCTGCCTGCGCCTGGTCACCGACGCCGCCCGACAGGGCGCACAGCTCGTGGTGCTACCCGAGTTCTGCAACCATCTGGCCTGGTACACCGACCGCGCCCAGGCGCACGCCCTGGCCACCCGGCCGGGCGACGATTTCCTCACCGCGATCTCCGCGAGCGCCGCCGAGCACCGGGTGTATCTCAAGGTCAATGTCACGCACGCCTATCCCGACGGACGCACCGGCGGCACCAACTTCCTCTTCGGCCCGGACGGGGCGCTGCTCGGCAGCTGCGACAAGCAGGTCCTGATGGGTGCCGAGAACGACCACCTCGACCCGGCGACCGAGGTCGGACCGGTGCTCGACACCCCGATCGGCCGGCTCGGCATGTATGCCTGCATGGAGGGCGTCATTCCCGAGACCACCCGCGGGCTCACGCTGCGCGGCGCGCAGGTGCTGCTCAACAGCCTGAACTCGTTCGCCACCGATGAGGCCGCGCTGCACATTCCGGTGCGGGCCGCGGAGAACCGGGCCTGGGTGATCGCCGCCAACAAGGTCGGCCCGCTGCTGCCCGCCGAGCATCTGCCGGCCATGAGCCGCGGCCTGGGCGTGCCGGAGCAGTGGCTGCACGGGGCCGGCGAGTCGCAGATCGTCGCACCGGACGGCACGGTGCTGGCCAAGGGGCCGCGTACCGGTGAGGCCGTCGTCATCGCCGACATCGCTCCAGAGCACGCCGACGACAAGCACCGCCCGGACGGCAGCGACATCCTCGCGGCCCGCCGGCCGGAGCTCTACGGCCCGCTCGGGGACGCGCCGACCGGCCGCCGTCGGCCGCCCAGCGCGTCGAGCCTGCCGGTCGCCGTGGTCCGGCCGCGGGACCCGGGCGAGGCTGCCGACCTGCTCGCCAAGGCGGTCGCCGAGGGCGCGCTGCTCGCCGTGCTCGCCGAGAACGCCCTCGGCACGCACGTCGGGCCGGCCGAGGTGGCCGCGGCGCTGACACCGACACTGCGTGGCACCAACGGGTACGCGGTGGCCACCGCCCGCACCGCCGACGGCCCGGTCGGGCTGCTCATCGGCCCGGATGGCGTGCTCGGCGAGCAGCCACAACTGCATCGGGCCGGCGCGGCCCGCGACGCCGCGCGGCCCGGAGACGCGCTGCGCACCTTCGACCTGCCCTGGGGGCGGCTGGCGATCGTGGTCGGCGACGACGCGATCTTCCCGGAGACGTTCCGGCTCGCCGCGCTCGCCGACGCCGATGTGGTCGCCGTGCCGTTCACCCCGCGCGAGACCTGGGAGCTGGCGCTGGGCCTGCCGGAGCGGGCTGCGGAGAACCGGCTCAACGTGATCGCCGCCGGGCCGCTCGGCACCGGCGCCGCGGTCTTCGCCCTCAGCGCCGACTTCACCCTCTGGACCACCTGGGCCGGGCCGTTCACCGGCCGGATCAGCAGCCCGCTGCGCACCGACATCGCCGCCGACCGGCCCGTCACGCATGCCGTCGTGGCGCCGGCGCAGGCGGCGAACAGGCTCGTCTCCCGCCGCACCGACCTCGTCGACGGCCGCCCGTGGCGGCTCGTCCAGGCCCTTACCGAAAGGCGCTGACCGTGGCCGACACCTTGAAACACGTCGAGGAGATGCTCGACGACTCCCCCACTGTCGACGTCCACGAGACGTTCCACCGCTACCAGGCACTCCTGAATGAGCTGAAGGACAAGATCACCGCACGGTTCACGCTGACCCGCGACCCGTCCACCGAGGCGCTGGAAAACTACGGGGACTACCCGAACGGACCGGGCGGCTCGCTCGCCGCGTACACCGGACCCGAGGTCGACTGGCTCGTGCACTCCTGGCTGGGCAACCCGGGTGCCAGCTTCGCCAACCTGCACCTGACGTGCTGGCTGGGCCCGCAGGTCAGGGTGCCGCACCTGGGATTGGCCCTGCTGGTCTGGCCCGGCGGCTGGTTCTACGTCGACTCGGTGCCCCGGGTCAACATGGTCGAGGACGGCGACTACTACGACCGGTACTACGAGCCGGCCAACGAAGAGTGGCTGCAACTGCGCAACGACCCGGCGTTCGACTACTTCATCAGCCGGGCCGGGTTCATCCGGGCCAGCCTGTCACCGACGGCATACTGCTACTCCTTCGACCGCAGCCCGGAGAACATCGAGAAGGTCAGCCAGGTGACCCACGCCCACGTCGACCGCTGGCTGCGCTGGGTCGACGAGGCCGAACCGGTGCCGGCCGAGGAGCGGGCCGCGCTCGCCGAGACCGATCTGCGGATCCGCCGCAATATCGCCGACCGCGACCCGGCGAACGTGATGGGCGTGCGCTACTTCGGCGAGGAGACCACCAACCAACTCGTCCGCGCGCTCTGGGGCGGCGACCGCGAACTCCCCCGGCCGTCGGCATGAGCGGTGGCCAGGAAGGCGGTGTCCGGTCGGTCTGGTGGGCCGTACGCGTCCCCGGCGCGCCGGCACCGTTCGACACCGCGCACCTGCGGGTCTACTACCCGGCCCGGCCCACCGGCTCGGACGCCGAGCGGCTCAGCGGGGTCCTCGCGGCCGACCCGGCCGGTGCCCCGTACCCGGTGGCCCTGCTGGTCTCCGGCGTCAACGTCGGGCAGGACGCCTACCGCTGGCTGGCAATGGAACTGGCCGCCCGGGGCGTCGTCGCGGTGACCTACGACTGGGTCGGAGTGCTCTTCGCCGGCCTGCACGGGATCACTCCCGGCGTCGACCTGGACGCGGCCCGACCGGACGGCTACGGCAGCCGACCGACCAGCCCCTCGCTGCGCCCGGTGCTCGACGCGCTGGCGCAGCTCACCGGGCCGCTCGACGGGTTGCTCGACCTCGACCGGGTGGCGCTGGTGGGTCACTCGGCCGGCGGTACGGTCGCGCTGCAGTCGGCGCGGTTCCTGCCCGAGGTCCGTGCGGTTGCCAGCTACGGGGCGCACACCATGGTGGCGACCATGCTCGGTTGGCCGGCCGGCACCGTGCTGCCAGCCCAGGTGGACTGCCCGGTCATGCTGCTCGCCGGCACCCACGACGGCGTGATCAACGGCTCGGCCGACCGGTACGGCGAGGACACGTCCACCCGCGCCGACCCGATCACCCGCACCTTCGACGAGGCGCTGCCCGACGCGGGCGGCACCAACCTGCTGGTGCGGCTGGCCGGCGCCAACCACTTCAGCATCGTGCACCCGCTCGATCCCACCTCGGCGCGCGCCTTCCTCGACGAGGAGGCGACCGCCGAGCCGGAAGCCACCCGCGCGCTCCTGGTCGACCTGCTGTCCGGGTTCCTCGCCGTCCACCTTCGCGGCGAACCGGCCGACGGCTTCGACCGATTGCTGGCACAGCTCGGCACCACCTCTTCGATCGCCTCGTTCCGTCGGAGGTAAGCCACCATGCTCAAGAACTTCTGGTACGCGGTCGAGTTCTCCGACCGGGTCACCACCAAGCCGGCCCGGATCACCGTGCTCGGCCAGTACCTGGCCCTCTACCGCACCCCGCGCGGGCGCGTGGTGGCTCTCTCCGACCTGTGCGTGCACCGGGGCGCGGCGCTCTCCGGCGGCTCGACGGCCGGCGAGAACATCGTCTGCCCGTATCACGGCTGGGAGTTCGAGCCGGGTGGGGCGTGCACGAAGATCCCGGCGAACCAGCCCGGCCGGGGCATCCCGAACAAGGCCCGGGTCGACTCGTACCCCGTGCAGGAGCGCTACGGCTTCGTCTGGGTCTTCATGGGCGACCTGCCCGAGGCCGAGCGACCACCGATCCCGGTCTGGCCGGAGTTCGACAACCTGGTGGAGAACGGCGGCAAGTTCCGCGCGGTGACCGGCGAGTTCCTGTGGAAGGCCAACTACGAGCGGATCCTGGAGAACGGCTGCGACATCGCGCACGCGCCCTTCGTGCACGGCGGCGCATTCGGCAACCCGCAGAAGCCCGAGGTTCCCGAGTACGAGCTCGAAATCCCCGACGAGTGGTCGGCGTACGCCACGGTCAGCCTGCACCCGCCGCGCTCCAAGGGCCTCTGGTCGCTGGTCAACCGCAACAACGCCGACCTGGCCAACCGCCCGCCGGTGGTCACCTCGGCCGGTTGGATGCTGCCCAACATGATCAAGCTCCACGTCCGGCTGTCGATCGGTGAGCTGATCATCTACGACACCAACATTCCGGTGGACGAGACGACCACGCTGGTCAAGTGGGTCGCACTGCGCACCTTCTTCACCGGGGCGTGGGCCAACCGCAACGCCGTACAGCGCGTCCTCAAGATCTTCTACCAGGACGCCGAGGTGGTGAACAACGTCCGCCCCGAGCTGCTTCCGTTCGACCTCGGCGCGGAACTGCACGTCAAGAGCGACCTCATCGCGGTGCACTACCGGCGACGCCGCCAGGAGCTGGCCGAACGAGGCTGGATGCTCTCCGACGCCGACCGGATCACGGGCGACGTGCCGCGCCGGGAGGCGACAGTCATCCCCTCGCCGGCCCGCCGGGAGAACCCGGAGCTGGCCCGCGCCTGGGTGCACAAGGCCAAGGGCGACCACCCGACCGTGGCGGAGGCGCAGCGGATCGGGCTCAAGCGCATCACCGAGGAAGAGGGCGCCGACGCCGCCGCAGGAGCCGAGGCGCAGGCGAGCCCCACCAGCAGCGCGACGACGAAGGAGCAGGCATGAGTCTCCCGCTGGAACTCTGCGAGAACGCGGTGGCCCACCTGACCGCCCGGCACCCGCTCACCGCGGTCATCGACGAGCCGCTGAGCAGCCCGATGTCGCCCGACCCGGTGGGTGCGCTGCGGGTCTGGCAGGGCGCACCCGGTCAGCCGGTGGCCAAGGTGGTCTACGTCGGGCTGGTCGTTCCGATGATCCGCCTCGACAGCCACATGGTCTTCGCCTTCACCGCCGCCGACAGCGCGGTCCCGCACTTCACCCTGGACTCGGTGTACGGCGGCGACTACTACGCCTACCACCTCGACCTGATTCCCCGGGCCGAGCTGAGCAGCCACCTGCCCTACCTGGACGCGGCGTACCAGCCGCTCACCCCGGTCTTCACCGAGGCCAGCGCGATGGACGGGCTGAGCCGGGCCGACATCGGGCCGCGCCAGCACGCGCTGATGTCGCCGTGGATGCTGGTCAGCCGGGCCACCGAGGAGGCGTTCCGGAAGATCGGAGCCGCCGTCTCCGCGTATGCCGAGCACTGGTCCGCGCTGGTCACCGACGGCCTACCGGCCGACGTCGTGGCCGGCCTGGCCGACACCGACCTGGCCGCCCGGGACACCGCCGTGCGGGTCAACCTGTTCAGTCCCGACGTCGACCCGGTCTGGGCCCGGGTCACCCGGCTGATCGGCGAGCCGGCGACCGACCGGATCCGGGCGGAGCTGATCGGCAATGGGTGAACCGACCGCACCGGCCCCCGCACCGGCGGCCGCTGAACCGAGCGAGTGGCAGCAGCGGATCGCCGGCGAGTGGCACGGCCGGCCGTCGCTGTTCACCGCCACCGGCGTCTGGCAGGGCTTCGAGAAGATCCGCCGCTCGTCGGTCTTCGCCGACGGCGTCACCACGTACTTCATGGACGGCGGGCTGGTCGGCGGGGGCGAGCTGGCCGGGCGCTACCGGCTGGGCGCGCCGTTCGCCTTCGGCGTCATCGACTCCGACGCCGACCGGGTCTACACCGGCCCCGACTTCTTCGGCACCGGCCAGCCGTACGGCTCCTTTGTAGACTCGCACTACTACGGCCCCGGCTGGCAGGTCGACCTGAACACCTGGAATCAGGTGCTGCCCGACGGCGAGACCCAGGTCTACTCGTCGATGCTCTACCAGGGCTGGACGGTGGTGGGCTGCTTCAACGGCGTCTACACCCGAAGCTTCGACCACGACACCAACCCGGACACCCGCGAACGGGTGGCGGGGTTCCTGTCCGCCGAGGAGCGGCGCGGTCCGGTGCCGTACATCCTGCCGACCAAGCAGGCCGGCGCGTTCACCGGCAGCTGCGAGCTGTGGGGCGCCGACCAGCAACTGCGCGGCGAGGTCGCGGTGCGCCTCGACCTGGAGCCGATCGATCTGCTGCGCACCCGGCGGGTGGTCAGCTGGGCCGGTGCTGGCCTGGACCGGCGGTACGTGGTCGAGCAGCGCCGCGACGGTGACCGGCTGTTCTTCGAGGGCCCCGACGCCTGGGGCAACGCGCAGGGCTTCGGCCGGGCCAGCTACCCGTCCTGGCACTTTCACGCTGACGGCGGCGACGTGTGGAAGGTCAAGGGCCGCGAGTTCGCCATCGACGCCGAACCGGGCATGTCCGCCGGCGGGCGCCTCGCCGTGGTGTACGAGCTGTTCCGGGGCAACGTGCTGGACAGCGTCCTGCACGGCCTGCTCGACTGGGAGCCAGCCGAATGACCGCAGTGGTGGTGACCGGCGGCACCCGCGGGATCGGTGCCGGCCTGGTACGCGCGCTGCTGGCCCGCGGCGCCCGGGTCGCGTTCTGCGGACGCAGCGCGGAGTCGGTGGCAACGGCGCTCGCCACACTGCGTTCCGAAGCCTCCGTGCCGGCCGGAGCCGAGGTGCTCGGGGTACGAGCGGACGTCACCGACCGCGCCGACGTGTCCGTGCTCTGGTCGACGGCCGCCGAGGCGTTCGGCGGGGTCGACATCTGGATCAACAACGCGGGCACGAACCATGCCCGCCGCCCACTGTGGGAGCTGCCGCCGGCAGAGCTGGACGGAGTGCTCGCGGCGAACCTCGGCGGGGTGGCCCGGGCCAGCGCGGTGGTGCTCGCCGCGATGATCGAGCAGGGCCGCGGCGCGCTGTGGAACATGGAGGGCTTCGGCTCCAACGGCCAGGCCCGGCCGGGGCTGACCGGCTACGGGGCATCGAAGCGCGCGGTCACCTACCTGACCGACGGGCTGGCCAAGGAGCTCGCCGCAGCCGGGGTCGCCGACCGGGTCACCGTGCACCACCTCTCCCCCGGCATCGTCGTGACCGACCTGCTCACCCACGACTACCCGCCGGACGAGCTGGCGAAGGCCAAGAAGGTCTTCAACATCCTCGGTGATCGGGTCGAGACGGTCACCCCGTGGCTGGCCGACCGGGTCCTCGCCGGGGGCCGCAACGGCAGCCGGGCCGCCTGGCTGACCAGCCGCAAGGCCGCCGCTCGGTTCGCCGTCGCCGCCTTCCGCAAGCGCGACCTCTTCGGCGAGCCCGTCGGCGGGCCCGCGGTGACCCGGCGCGAGCACCTGTCGTGAACGGCAGCGACTACACAGTCGTCCTCGCGCTGGAGGACTTCGTGCCGACCGGCCTGGCGCTGGTCGGGTTCTGGATCCTGGCCAGCGTGGCCGCCCGGGTCGTGCCGCGGGTGGGCCCGGTCGCCCGCGTCAGCGCCGTCCTGATCGGCCTCGGCGGCCTGGCCAAGTCGACCTGGAAGCTGCTGCTGGCCGGATTCTCGATCGACCTGCCCTGGCTGGAGGCGGCGCTGTTCCCGCTGATGGCGGTCGGCGCGGTCGGGCTGATCTGGGGCCTGGCGAGCGCGCTGCGCGGGCGTAGCGTGCCGTGGTGGCCGTTCGCCGCCGTGCTGGCCGTGACCGCCGGCGTGGCTGCCGCGTACGCCATCTTCGCCCCCATCTTCGCCCTCGCCACCACGGGCGTGACCACCGTCAGCGTCCTGGCCGCGATCATCGCCGGCCGGCGGCGTGCCTGGGGCGCGGTGGCGCTCTACGTCGCCGGGCTGGCCTGCGTGCTGCTGCTGGTGCCGCTGCGCAACCACCCGGATCACGAAACCCTGGCCATGCAGTGGGTGGAGCAGGGCACCAACACCCTCGGACAGGCGGCGCTGCTGGCCGCGGCGTGGCTGACCGTGCGCGCTCACAGCCGGGCCTCGACCACGTCCCACCCGACCCCCGCCCAGGAAGGAGCCGTCCGCTCATGACCGACGCGCTCGGCTGGCGCCGCAAGTTCGGCGTCATCGCCCCGTCGACCAACACCATCGTGGAGCCGGACTTCTACCGGATGACAGTGCCCGGGGTGACCGCGCACTTCTCCCGGATCCACATCCGCGACCAGGACCTCTCCAGCGACGGCAACTTCGAGAACCTCCTGACCCAGATCCGCGACGAGATCGGCGGGGCCTGCGAGCGGGTGCTGACCTGCGAGCCCGACTACATGGTGATGGGCATGTCCGCCGAGACGTTCTGGGGCGGCGTCGAGGGCAACCGGCAGTTCGTCGCCCAGATCAAGGCGATCACCGGGCTGGAGGTGGCAACCGGCGCGGAGGCGTGTGAGCGGGCACTGCGCCTCTACGGCGCACGCCGCATCGGCGTGGTCACACCGTACCAACCGATCGGCGACACGAACGTCGTGCAGTTCTTCTCCGAGATCGGCTTCGAGGTGGCCGCGATCGAGGGGCTCAAGTGCCCGACCGCGGTCTCCATCGCCCACGTTCCGGAGGACGAGTTGCGCCGGGCGCTGCTGGCCGTGGACGGCCCGGATGTGGACGCCCTGGTCCAGTGCGGCACCAACCTGTCGATGGTCGGGCTGGCCGACGAGGCCGAGCGCTGGCTCGGCAAGCCGGTGATCGCCATCAACGCGGCGACCTGGTGGATGGCGCTGCGCGAGAACGGGATCACCGACAAGGTGTACGGCGCCGGTTCCCTGCTGCGCGAGTACTGACACGGCGCTGTCGGCGAACGCAAGCGGCGCGGGCCGGGGCAGCATCCCCGGCCCGCGCCGTTCGCCGGTTCAGCTGCGCAGCAGACGGCGACGCCTCGGCAGCACCACGACCAGACCGACACCGAGCAGGAGCGCCGCGCTCGACCAGAGCAGTATCAGAGTCGTCACGCCCCCCTCGCCCGTGGTCGGCAGCGACCCACCACCGTCGCCGTTGCCACCGCCACCGCCTTCGCCCTCGTCGTCGGTCGCGGCCCGCGACTTCACCGTGAACTTGGCGACGATCGACGTCTCCTTCGGGCCGGTGACCGGGTCGGCGCCGGCGTTGCACTCGGTGTCGACCTGCGGGTGATCGAAGACGACGTTGGTGACCGTCAGACTGACCAGGCCCGCCTGCGAGGTGGTGTAGGTCCCGGTCAGCGTCGCGCCGGGCAGGATCGCGTTGGCGTCGATCGCGCCGTACGCCGGGCCCGTCAGGTTGACCGTGCCGCTGCCCACCCCGCCGACCTTGACGGTCGCCTTGGGCACCAGGTCACCGGCGCCGACCGGCACCGGTCCGCTCTTCGGGCCGGCTGAGAACTTCAGGCTCACCGTCACCTTGGCACCCCGACCGGGGTTGCTGGGCGACATGCTCAACGTGTGCGTGGCGGTCCACGTCGAGAGGCTGCTCAGCGTCTTGCAGTTCAGCTTGACGCTTTTCGGGCCGAAGGGTTGGGCCGGCGTGTCGACCTCGTCGGTTGCCGTCGGCGGCGGGTCGTCCGTCGCGGACGGCGGGAGCGACGGCGACGGTTTCGCGGAGGGCGGCGGCGTTGCGGAGGCCGACGGGCGCGGCGGTGGGGTCGCGGTGCCGGTACCGCCGACGGTGAAGCTCTCCACGATGGACGTCGGCACCGGTGCGGCCTTGTGGTCGCGGTCGCCGGCCGCCGAGCAGTGCGTCGTGGCCGAGGCGTTGGCGAAGGTGACCCGCCCGACGGTGAGCGTCGCCGCCCCGGCGGCGGCGGCGAAGTAGGTGCCGGTCGCCGTGATCGGGCCGAGCGGTTCCGTCGGGGCGACGGCCCGCGCGGGGTAAGAGGACATCCGCAGCGTCGCGCTGCCGGAGAGCGAGCCGCCCAGGGCCAACGTGACGTTCACCGGAACGTCACCGGCGTTCAACCCCACCGGCCCGTTGTCGGGGCCGGTGGGCGCGGTGAGTGTGACGGTCACCGTGTCGCCGACCTTCGGCTCGGCCGGCGACTGGGTCAGGGTGAAGGTGTCCTGCCAGATCGTCGGCGAGCTGCCGGTACCGGCGTCGTTGAAGTAGAGCCGGCAGCCCAGCGTCGCGGCGGTGGGACCGATCGCCGCGGCCGGTGGCGCCGCCCGGGCGGGGACCGCCGCCGGGATCGTCAGCAGCAGCGGCGCCAGGACGAGCGCGGGCGCTGCCAGCCGGACGGGGAAACGACGTCGGGTCATGAGGACCTCCGGTTCCGGTAGGGCATCAGCACGAGCAGGCCGATGCAGAGCAACAGCAGGCCGGAGCCGACCAGCACGGTGACGGCGTACCGGTCCGGGCCGGCGTTCACCCGGTTGGCGTTGACCAGCGTCGGGGCCGATGTGCCGGCGGCGCCCGCCGGCCCGGTCGGGGGTGAGGTGGTGGCGGCCGGCGTGGCCGAGGGTGCCGCCGGCGCGGCTGGGGTTGCGGACGGGGTTGCCGGTGCGGGCTTCTGCGCCGGCTTCTTGCCGAACGTCAACGTCACCGAGACCTTGTTGGCCTCGACCTGGTCGGCGTTGCCGCTCGTGGGCAGGATCTGCGCCGCGACCACGCACTCGCGCTTGGTGCAGTCGAACGCGCCGAATTTCTGGGCCAGCTTCAGGGTGACCGTGGGCAGCTTCCCGCTGCCGTCGGCGTTGACGAACGCGGCGCCGCCGGACAGATTGCAGTCGGTCGGGCCCTTGAAGCCGGCGACGCACTGACCGACGGCGATCTGCTTCAGGTTCGGGGCGAAACCCGAACCGTTGACGATGACCTGCTGCTTGTCCGTCAGCCCGGTGGTCACGCTGACGGTGAGGGCCGGCGCGGCGAACGCGGCCGGGGGTGCTGCCACGACGGCGAGGCCACTGCTGGTGGCGAGCAGGGCGGCGAGCGCGAGCGCCCGGCGGCGGAAGGTTCGCACGGCGATCTCCTGACAGGTTCGGCGCAGGCCGGCACGGGCAAGTGGCGGGGCGACGCGGAGCGGGCTCACGACGGCACCGTCGTACGTTGAGCGGGCACGCCGGAGCGGTTGACGGCGGCGTGGTCGGTGCCGAGGTAGGAGCGGACCACGTCGGGGTGAGCGCGGACCTCCTGCGGGGTGCCGTCGGCGATGACCCGGCCGCCGTCCATCGCGACCAGGCGGTCGGCGAGCCGGGCGAGCAGCGGCAGGTCGTGCTCGATGATGACCATGGTGACCCCGAGTTCGTCGTGGATCCGGCGCAGCACCTCGCCCAGCGCGACGCCGTCGGTCTGGGACACTCCTGATGAGGGCTCGTCGAGCAGCAGCAGCGCTGGCTCCAGCGCCAGCAGGCAGGTGATCTCGACGATCCGGCGGGTGCCGGTGGACAGTTCCCCGACCAACCGATCGGCGAGCGGGGCCAGGCCCATCAGCGTGACGAGTTCCTCGGCCCGGCGGCGTTTGGCCTGGTCCGGCCCGGTGGCACCAAGAGCCGCGGCGACGAGGCTGGTCGGTGCGGTGCGTTCACCGGCCACCATGACGGTCTCCAGCACGGTCATGGTGGCGAAGAGCCGGGCGTCCTGGAACGAGCGCACCAGCCCGAGACCGGCCCGCCGCTGCGGCGACAGCCCGGTGACCGGGCGGCCGGCGAACAGGACCGCGCCCCGGTCGGGGCGGGTGAAGCCGGCGATGATTTCGAACAGGGTGGTCTTGCCGGCGCCGTTCGGGCCGATGATGCCGACCACCTCGCCGGCGGCGACGTCCAGGCTGGCCCCGGCGACGGCCCGCACGCCGCCGAAGGAGCGGGCCACCTCCCGCACCGAGAGCAGCGGCTCGCCGGTCGCCGCCGGTCGCAGCGGGACGGTGCGCGGCGGCAGCGTGATCGGGCCACCGGAGCCGGCGGCCTGCGCCGGCCCGCCCATCTCCTCGGTGGCGGACGGCGTCGGTGCGTCGCGGCCCCGGGCGATCAGCGCGGCGATCCGGTCACGCAGCCACAGCACCGGCCCGCCGAGTCCGGCCGGCAGCGCGATCACCACGACCAGCCAGACCAGGGTCAGCGCGGCCTGGCCGATGATGTCCAGTTCCAGGAATCCGGGTACGCCGACGATCAGGAACGCCCCGAGCAGCGGGCCGCCCAGCAGCGTGATCCCGCCGACCACCACTGTGGCGACGACGTCGATGCTGGCCGACGCCGGGAACGTGTTCACGGTGAGCTGGCTCTGCCCGTGGCCGATCACCGCCCCGCCGAGACCGGCGAGCGCGCCCGCGACCGCGTACGCCTGCAGGACCCGCACCGGCACCGCGACGGTGAACGCGCGGGCGGCGTCGGCGTTGTCACGTAGCGCCACCAGGATCCGCCCGAAGGCACCGGCGCGCAGGTTGGCGGTGACCCACAGGCCCAGCAGCAGCACCACCAGCGCGAACAGGTAGTAGTCGGTGGCCAGGTCGAAGGTGTGGCCGAGGATGCGCGGCTTGGGCACCTGCGCGCCATCGCCGAGCAGCCAACCCTGCCGCAGCAGGAACGTGCTGGTGGCCAGCGCGAAGGCGAGCGTGGTGACGGCGAGGGCGAGCCCGCGCAGGCGCAGCGCCGGCACGCCGACCGCGACTGCGGCCAGCGCCGCCGCCGCGCAGCCGGCGAGGATCCCCAGGAACAGGTTGCCGGTCCGCACGGAGACCTGCACCGACACCGCGGCGCCGATGCCGGCGAACGCGAACTGGCCCAGGGACAGCTCGCCGGCCACACCGGTGACCAGCCCGATCGACAGGCCGACCAGGGTGAAGCCGATGATGGCGATGAGCACCGAGGCGGTCTCATTGCTGATCACGAAGGCCAGCACGGCGGCGACGGCGAAGCCCACCCCGGCGACGACCCGGCCCAGGTTGCGCAGCAGCCAGATCCGCTGGTAGGCGGCGGGCAGCGGCGGCGCACCGATCCGGCCCCAGCCGCCGTCCTCGCCGTCGCGGCGCGCGCGGACCGGCTGGGCCAGCAGCGCGACCAGGATGACCGCGACCAGGGCCAGCTCGACGAGGCCGCCGCTGGACTGACCGGACAGCAGGATCTGCTCGCCCACCCCGATGCCCAGCGAGGCGCCGAACGCGATCGGGACGGAGGAGAACCGGGCGATCACCGCGCCGGCGAGGCCCCGCACCAGCAGGGCCGGGCCGAGCGACTCAATCGACTGGGTGCCCTGGGTCGGCGCCATGAGGATCGCCGAGAAGGCGGCCACGGCACCGGCGATCGACCAGGCGAGGGTCGCCATCCGGGCCGCGGTGACGCCGTTGAGGGTGGCCGCGTCGGGGGCGTCGGCGGCGGCCCGAATCGCCAGCCCGAACCGGCTGCGCTTGAGAAACATGGCGAGCCCGACCAGCAGCACCGGAGTGAGCAGCAGCATCGCGGTGAACGCCGGGCCGACCGGGGTGTTGCCGATGGTGAACGACGGCATGCCGGGCGGCGCCGGGAACGCCGGGCCGCTGGCCCCCGAGCTGTTCACCAGCAGGGCGAGCACGAGCACGAACTGGGACAGCCCGAGGGTGGCGATCATGCCGATCACCCGGGGCCGGTGCCGCAGCCGGCGGACCACACTCAGCTCGATCGCGCCGGAGACCGCGGCGGCGGCGAGCATCCCGACCGGCAGGGCGAGCCAGTACGGCAGCACCCCGTCACCGACCAGCCGGCCGAGCACGGCGGCGCCGAACACCCCGACCGCGCCGTGTGCGAAGTTGACGAACCGGCTGGACCGGTAGACCAGCACCAGCCCGACCGCCAGCAGCCCGTACGTGAGGCCGGTGAACAGGCCCAGCACGATGCGGTCCGGGCCGACGTCGAAACCGCCGATCATCGGATCACCGCCCCGTCCACCGGGGTGGCTTCCGACGTGGGCGCGTCCTGCGCCTGGGGCGCGGGCTCGGTGTCCTGCGCCTGGGGCGCGGGCTCGGTGTCCTCGGCCGGCGCGTGGCCGCCGAGCATCAGGGCCCGGACCAGGTCCGGCTGACCGGCCAGCTCGCCCGCGGTGTGCTCGGCGACCATCGCACCCTTCTCCATGAAGTAGATCCGGTCGGCCAGCGACAGCGCCACATTGACGGACTGCTCCACCACCAGCACCGAGGTGCCCAGCGCGTTGAGTCGGCGCAGCATCTCCAGCAGGCCGCCGACGACGACCGGGGCCAGGCCGAGCGACAACTCGTCGACCAGCAGCATCCGGGGGCGCTGGATCAGCGTCTTGGCGAGCACGAGCAGTTGCCGCTCACCGCCCGACAGGGTGGCGGCGACCTGGTCGCGCCGCTCGTAGAGGCGGGGAAAGACGGCGAACGACGCGTCGACCCCCCGGTGCACCGCGTCGCTGCGCCGGCCCAGCGCGTAGCCGTGCATGCGCAGGTTCTCGGTGACGGTGAGCGAGCCGAACACCGCCTGACCGACCACGGTGGACATGCCGAGCTCGATCCGGCGGGGCGCGGTCAGCGCGGTCACGTCGACCCCGCCGAGCCGGACCACCCCGGCTGCGGGGCGGTGCAGGCCGGAGAGCACCCGCAGGAACGTGGTCTTGCCGACCCCGTTCGGGCCGCAGATCGCCACCATCTCGCCGTCGCCGACGCGTACTGCCGCGTCGTAGAGCACCTGGACCGGACCGTACGCCGCGTCGATGCCGGAGCAGGAGAGAGCGGCCGGACGTGCGCCGCTGTGCCGTAGCCGGGCGACCTCCGCCTCGTCGGCGAGCACCCGGGCCAACCGTTCGGCGTCGGCGGCGGCGGTGCGCCGGAGCCGTCGGGCGTAGCCGGCGCCGACCAGCACCGCCGCCGCGGCCACCGCCAACGCCGGACCGGCGCCGTACCGGGTGTTGAGCAGGGCGAGCAGGCCGGCGCCGCCCAGGCCACCGGCCAGGGACAGCACCGATGTCGCCGCCACGAACGCGGGGCCGGCGTCGGGGTGGAGCACCTCGGCGGCGATGCGTTCGCCCGAGACGGCGAGCGCGACCAGCGCACCGACGGCGACGGCCAGGCCGGATGCGAACAGCACGACGCCGACCGTGGCCCCGACGGACAGGGCACCGGCGGCGACGAGCAACCCGGCCGGGGCTGCGGCGACGGCGAGGCGCAGCGCCCGCTCCCCGCGCAGGAGCACCGCAAGCGCGGCCCCGGCGAGCAGCGCGTCGCCGATGACTCCGACGGCGCCGCGCGGACCGAGGCCGAACCCGGTGCGCAGCACGTCGACGGCGAAGATCAGCGCGCCGGGCACGATCATGCCGAGGCCGGCCTGGGCCAGCACGGCGGTACGCGCGGTGGTTGGGCGGGTGGCGTTGTCGAACAGGGTGCGTAGGGCCGGTGGCCAGCCGGCATCGCCCGGCAGTTGCTCGGCGGTCGCCCCGGCCAGCACGCCGAGCGCCGCGAGGACGCCCGCCGCCGCCCAGTGGTACCCGGATCCGCCGCCGGTGCCGCTGGCGAGCAGCGCGGCCAGGCCGAGCCCGTTCAGCAGCCCCACGTGCCAGTACCGCAGGGCGGCCGTCGCGACGGCGATCGCGCGGCCGGACACCACCAGGACCGCCCAGGGCAGTCCGAGCGCGGTGAGCGCGAGCAGCCCCGGCACCGGGGCGGCGACGTTGACCACCAGCAGCAGCGCGGCGCCCAGCCCGGCGCCGGCGAGCAGCGCGGCGCGTACCGAATGGCGGTGCGGTACCCGCTGCACGACCGCGACGGTCGCGGCCGCGCCGACCACCGCGGCGGCGATCACCGCGGTCAGCACGCTGGTCAGGTCGACATCGAGACCCCGGGCGAGTCCCGCGGCGCCGAGCAGCGGCACCCCGGTCAGCAAGCCGCTGGCCGTACCCGCTCCCCAGCCCGCGCTGCGGGAACGCCAGGCCCTCGCACCGTCGCGGGCGGTGCCCGGCGGGACGCTCCGGCGGGTGTTGTCATCGGGTCGCAAAGGACACGTCCTCCCCGCGGTAGGTGAAGCAGGCGCAGCTGCTGTCGTAGCCGAACGCCCGGTAGCCGTTCGAGGCGGCGAACCGGTCCGGGCCGAGCCGCCCGGAGAATCCGGTGGCCGGCTGGAACTGCGTGTCGAGCCTGCCCACGGCCGCGAGCCACCGGTGCGCGTTGAGGTCCGCGCCGAGGTCCTTCGCGCCGGTCTGCAGCAGCAGGACCGCGTCGCAGTACGGGAAGGCCACGCGGGCGTTCTCGCGGGTGCCGAACGACTCCCCCGCTGCGGCGAAGATGCCCAGGCACGCTCGTTCGGGGTCGGTGGCGGGGAAGGCGTACTCCCGGTCGGCGACGTCCTGGCTGGGGTTGAAGCCGATGCCCACCGCCCCGGTCAGTGCCTCGCGCGGAATGATGTCCGGGTTGCCGATCAGGAAGCTGGGATTGTCGTAGCTGGAGATGCCGTACCGGGCGGTGAAGCCCTGGGCGGACGCGGAGGTGAGGAAGAAGGAGGCCAGCCGGGTCCCGCCGAGGAAGAAGACCCGCTCGACGCGCTTGGCCCGCAGGTCGACGGCGGCCTGGTTGAGCCCCGTGTTGAGGGTGCCCAGGTCCGTGGAGTCGATCCAGGCCACGGTCGGGGTGATTTCCCGCTGCTTCAGGTACGGCACCACGTGCTGCTCGTACATCGCGCGGTTGGCCGGTGCGTCGACCGCGACGATGCCCGCCTGCCGAGCACCGTCGAAGAAGCCCTGCGCGGCCAGCGCCGGCAGGTACGCGCGCACGAAGTCGTCGTACGCGGGATAGGCCGGGGCGAACAGGTATGGCGCGAGGCGCTCGTTCGTCGCCTGGTCGATGGTGATCAGGGTGGCGTCGAGCACCAGGGTGTGCCGCTGTGCGTAGCAGGGGCGGGCGTTGGCCTGCAACTGGCCGGTGAGCACGACCGCGAACGCGCGGTCGTCCTGGGTGATCTGGTTGCAGAGCTTCTCCTCGGCGGCCGGTGAGTCGTCGCTCGCCTCGTAGTTGCGGAAGACCGCTCGCATCCGCCGGCCGGCGATGCCGCCGTTGGCGTTAACGTGGCTTTCCAGCGCCCGCATCTGGCGTACCGGGTCGCCGGCCGAGGCGGTGTTGAACCCGGTCAGGTTCGCCGTCCTGGTCAGGTCGGTGCCGACGAACACGACGGTTACCGCGTCGGCGGTGACGCCGGGTCCGACGCCGGTGCCGTCGGCGCCGCCCACTCCGGGCAGCACCGCGCCGCAGCCGACGAAGGCGAGCAGCGCGGCGACGGTGGCGACGGCCGCCCGTACCGTCAGGGCCCGGTCCCAGCCGGTGGTGTGGGTGCCAGGGTCGCGACTCATCGAGGGCTCCCGAGGTAGGTGTCGAGCGCGGCCAGATCGATCACGGCGGCGGCGCTCTGGTTGCCGGCGCGTGCTCCGGCCGGCGTGGCCGTGCCTGGGCGGGCGGCGAGCACCGCGTCGAGGGCGGTGAGGTCGATGACCGCGGTGCCGGCGGCCTCGGTGCCGGATCCGTTCGGCAGCCCGGTGTCGCCGAGCAGGTCCCGCAGCGCGGCGACGCTCAGGTGGGCGTTGGCCCGTCGACGTAGCCGGCCGGCGCCGGGAGCGTCGTCGAAGACGAGGTACGCCCCGAGTGAGCCGACCCGCACGACGGACGGCAGCAGCGTGCCGGTCGGTGCGGCGGCCATCGCGGGCAGCGGCGGGCGGTCGCGGCGGTTGGCGATGCGGCGGGCGATGCCCACGATGATCAGCGTCCCGCCGAGCAGGTGCACCAGGAACAGGCCCCATGGGTACGTCCGGAGCGTCGTCTCGGCCGGGCCGAACCCGCCCAGGTCGGCCTGCACGGTGTACCGGCCGAACGCGGCGAACGGGGTGGTGACGGGTATCCGGTAGGTGCGTGTCTCGCCCGGCCGGATGCTGCCGGTGCCGGGCGTGCTGACCCGGTCGCCGCCGCCGTCCCGGCCGATCCGGACGTTGAGGGGCGGGTTGGGCAGCGGGTGCGGCCCGGGGTTGTGCACTGTGTAGACGAGGGTCCGGGTCGCGGCGGCGCCGAAGAGGCTCCGCCAGCCCGGTCGGCCGGCGATCCTCGCCTCGACCAGGTCGAGGCGGACCGGGGCGGCCGAGACGGTGGGGGTCTCCCCCATGGTGTGCCCGGTGAGTTCCAGCGGCGCGTCGACCTGGCCGCGCGCGGTGCCGCCGACGAGCGTGGCGTGCACGACGCACGGGCAGGGCACCGGCGGGGTGCCGAGCACGAGTTGCACCGCGAAGGTGCCGTCCGGGCGCACCGGAACGGCCAGGGCGGCACGTGTGTCGCAGGAGGCCGAACCGCCGATGGCGAGCTGCCCGCAGGTGACGAGCTGGACCAGTGCGCCGCCGGGCCAGCCGGTGCCGTTCACCCCGAGCCGGTCGCCCGGTGCCGCCGCCGGGGCGGCGAGGGTCAGTCCCTCGGCTGCCCACGCCGGCCCGGTGGGCAGTGCCAGCCCGATGACCAGCCCGCACACGACGGCGGTCAGGGTGCGTCCGATCCTCGTCATCCGACCTCCGCGTGCGCGCGGACGCGTGAGACGCCCCGGGGGCGGGCCACCTGGGCGCGGCGGCGCCTGCGCCAGGCCACGACTGCGGCGGCGATCAGCGCGGCGAGTGCGGCGACGCCGGTCCAGGAGACGACGACGGTACGGGTGGTCCGCACCGTGAGCACGCCGCCGTCGGCCTTCGCCGTCACGGTGGCGGTGACGACGTCGACCGGCCACAGGCCGGTGAACCGGGTACGCATCCGCGACTCGGCGCCCGGGACCAGGTCGAGCTGTGGGGTGGCGCCACGCTGGTGGATCCGGTGGCCGAACATGCCGGAGGCGGTGACCGTGATGGTGGGGGCGAGGCGCAGGTTGCCGGTGTTGGCCAGGGTGTATTCCAGGGCACCGTCGACCGGCGTGGGCAGCCAGGGCGTCGGGTGCGTCAGGTCCAGGTCGGCGAGGTTGAGCCCGGGCATCTCCGGCCCGGCCACCCGCAGGTAGATGCGGGCGCCGACGGCCCGCTGCACCGCGACGGCGACGCCGTTCTGCTCGCTCCGCCCGCCCGGAACGGACTCCATCGCGACGATGCCGCCGATGTGGTCGCCGGGGCTGGCGTTCGTCGGGATGGTGATGGTGAACGGGATGTCGGCCTGCGCCTTGGGCGGGAGCACCACTGTGCCGGCGCCGACCACCGTCCACACCCCGATGTCCGACTGCTTCTCGGTGAGCTGGCGCAGCGCGAATCCGCCGTCGCGGGCGGTGTTGTAGGCGTCAGCGCCGTACACGGTGAAGGTGCGCTCGGTGTCGGTGCGGTTGATCACCCGCACGGAGTCGGTGAGGGTCCGGCCGGCGGGTGACTCAAGGAAGAAGTAGAGCCGGGGGGTGGGCCCGGCGTTGGCCGGCGGGGTGGGCACGACGGCCCACTCGCCGTTGTCCGCAGCGGCGGCCGGCCTGATCGGGACGACGGTCAGCGTGACAGCGGCGACTGCGGCGGCGAGGGCTGCCGCACCGGTGCGGAGGCGGCGTGGCCAGAGGGGGTGACGCACGCGGTTCCACCCTTCGACTGGTCGGTGTGGGGGCGGCCGGCTCGCACCGACCGCCCTCACCTCGATGCGGTCCTCAGCTCAGGGTGAGCGTGAGGGTCGCGGCGTAGGTACCGGCGAGCTGGTTCGCCGGCACGGAGAGGGTCAGCCCGGCTGAGGCGTCGAAGCTGCCGCCCGTACCGGTGGCGCTGGTCGGTGCGGAGCAGAGCGTCGCCGCGTCGACCGTGCCCGGGGTGCCGGCCACCGCGGTGACCGCGTTGGTCGCGCCCGCGGTGTCGACGCAGGCCGGCGTCCAGGACAGGTTGCTCTTGGCGATGGTTCCGCCCGGGGTGCCGGTGAAGTCGGTGACCGTGCCGACGAGGCTCCACCCGAAGGTGCTGCCCCGGTGGTCGGTAACCGTGACGGTCGAGAGGTTGCCCGTCGCCGTCTGCACGCTGCCGCCGACGGTGACGCCGGAGAACGGGATGTTGCCGGTGCCGGCGGCGCGAGCCATCGACAGGTTTCCGGCGGTCACGGTCTCCGACAGGTTGTACGACAGGGTGCAGTTGCCGGTCGTGGCCGAGCCGGTCTTGGCGGTGCACGAGTCAGCCGACCCGGTCCACGCGGAGATCGCGAACAGGGCGCCGGACTGCGCGCCGATGTACGCGGTGGCACTGTCCGTGACGGTGAAGGTGGCGTTGATCCCACCGGTGGCGCCGGCCGTGGCCGTCGTTGCCGGGTCGCTCGTCGCGGGCGGCGGCGGGGCGCCGGTGAGCGCCTTGTAACCACCGATCGTGACTGTGCTGCCCGGGTTCCAGTTGGTGCCGGTGACCGTCACCACGGTGCCGGAGCCGCCACCGCTGGGGGTGATCGCGATGCCCGGCGCGCCGAGAATCGTGATCGGGACGGAAACCGTGTTGGTCCCGTCCGAGACCGCCACGGTACGTGCTCCCGTGGTGGCGCCGCTGGGCACCGTGAGCGTGCCGGTGCCGACGCCGGCAGCGTCGGTCGTGCCCGTGCCGGAGCCTTCGGCCGTTCCGGTGCCGTCGGCCGCGCGCAGTGTTGCGGTCAGTGCGGTGGACGGCGCGAGACCGGTCACCGCGTAGTTGATGACGTTGCCGGCCCGGGCAGCCCCGGTCACGGTCTGGCCGGTCACCGAGGTGACCGAGACCGTGCCGCCGAAGACGGTGAAGCTCTCCACGATGGAGGTCGGGACCGGCGCTGCCTTGTGGTCCCGGTCGCCAGCGGCGGAGCAGTACGTCTTGGCGATCGGGTTGTTGAGGATCACCCGGTTGACGGTGAGCGTCGCGGCTCCGGTCGCTCCGGCCACATAGGTGCCGGTGGCGGTGATCGGGCCGGTGGGGGTGTTGCCGGGGACAGGACCGGCGGGGTAGTTGGTCTGCTGGAGGGTGACCGGGCCGCTCTGCGAGCCACCCAGCGCCGCCTCCACGACGATCGGCACGTCACCGGGGTTGATCGCGACCGGGCCGTTGTTCGGACCGGCCGCAGCGGTGAAGGTCACCGTCACGGTCTGACCCGGGCTCGGCGTCGCCGGCGTCTGAGTGAGCCCGAACGAGTCGGCCCAGTTCGTCGGCGAGCTGCCGGTACCGGCGTCGTTGAAGTACAGCCGGCATCCCAGGTTGCCCGGGGTGGGGCCGTACGCCTGCGCGGGGGACACGCAGACCGCGGTCGCGGCGGCGGCCAACGCCGCTACGCCCACCGCTGTTGCCATAGTTCTGAGCAATCCCATTGCGGTCCCGCTCTCCTTCCTGTGGGGAACGGTGCACCCCTGGCTGCTGTTTCGCTAGTGGAAACAGCAGTTTCCAAAATTGGATAGGTTCATAAAGGCAGCCGGCCGACCCTCCTGTCAATAGCCCGACAGGCGATTTGACGCCGGCCGATGTGATCGATTCCCCGGGCCAGCGCAGCGCCGACGGGCGGGTTCGGCGGCACGGCCTTGGCAGGGGGCCCGAGATGGGGCAGAGTGTGGAAACGGCGTTTCCATGAGGAGGTCCAGGTGCGTTACGTGATCATCGGGTGCGGCAACGTCGGCATGGAGCTGGCCCGTCGTTGGGTCTCGGCCGGCCACCAGGTGATCGGCACGACCACCTCCCCCGACCGGGTGCCCGAGCTGGCCCCCGTCTGCACCGAGGTGGCGGTCCTCCGTGGCAGCGACCGTCCCGCCGTCGAGCGGGTCACTCACGACGCCGACGCGGTCGTGCTCACCGTGAGCCCGCGCATCGCCCGAGCCTTCGACGCCGACCAGCGCATCGCCGAGTACGCCGACACGCTCACCGCGTCCGCGCGCACCGCCGCCACCGTGCATCCCCGGGTGGTCTTCACCAGTTCGGTGTCGGTCTACGGTGCCGGCCAGGGCGCGCTGGTCGACGAGGCAACCCCGGTCACCGACGACCCGGACGCCTCCCCCCGCAACTTCGCCGCCGCCGAGGCCGCCGTGCTGGCCGCCCCGCGCGGTGCCGCGCTGCGGATCCCCGACGTGTACGGGCATCCGCGCGACCTCGACTATCCGACCCGGGTGAAGCTGGCCCACGAGATGCTCGGCGGCAGCGTGCCGTTCTCGGCCGAGGCCCTGCACTACCGCATCGACTACCGCGACGCCGCCGCCGCGCTCGACTTCGTGGTGACCCGCGACCTCACGGGCGTGTTCAACGCGGTACCGGACGCGGTCGTGCCGCAGACCAACCAGGCCGTCCTCGACGAGCTCTGCGCCGCCGGGGGCTGGCCCGCGCTGACCTACCGGGGTGAGATCAGAACCCCGTTCGTGCCGATCAGCTCCGGCAAGCTGCGCGCGGAGGGCTTCGCCTTCGCACACTGACTCGGCCCGGAAGCTCTGTCCGCTCTGGACGGGCCGGCCGATACCGGCTCAGCCGGAGGTCCCCGCAAGCCGACGCCCGACCAGCCGACCGAAGGCCATGGCCGGCGTCAGGCACATGCCGGAGCAGAACGCGTTGCCATTGACAGCGGCGGAGCCGATCACCTCACCGACGGCGTACAGACCGGGGATCGTCGTGCCGTCCGCACGGCGGACCCGCAGCAGCTCGTCCACGTCCAGGCCGGCGAACGTGATCAGGGTGACCGGATGGTTCTCCAGCGCGTAGAACGGCGGCTCGACGATCGGCGCCGGCAGGTACGTTCGGCCGAAGTCGGCATCCCGGCCGTCGGCGACGAAACCGTTGTAGCGCGCCACCGTGGCCGACAGCCCCGCCGGGTCGATGCCGGCCAGCCCGGCGAGCTCCGCCAGCCCGGACGCCCGGTGCACGCCGCGGCGCCGGCCGCACTGGGCGTCCAGCTCGGCCGCGCTCCAGCCGTGCACCATCGGGTACGACTCGCGTAGGGCATGGGCGTCGAAGACCGTCCAGAAGGTCATCCGGTCGACAGTGGTCAGCACCCGCTCCTTGTGGTCGATGCTGGGCTCATCCTCGGCGATCCAGCGACTTCCGGCGCGGTCGACGTAGATCTCCCAGGGTGGCCGCTCCGGCGCCACCAGGTGCGGCCGGTGCGCCCAGTCGACCCGAAGGTCGCCGTCGACCGGGGGCAGCCCGCCGAAGGTGGGGATGTAGCGGCCCAGGCCCTGCAGGCCGGCGCCGACCGACCGGCCCATAAGCAGGCCGTCGCCGGTCGAGGTGGGCGCCGCCGAGGTGGTCAGCGGCGCGCCCTCCAGCTCGGCGAACAGCTCCGGCGCGTACCCGAATCCGCCGGTGGCGAGCACGACGGCGGGTGCCCGCCACCGCGCGCCGTCGGCGGTGGCCACCCCGACCACCGTGCCGCCCTCGGTCAGCAGCTCGGTGACGCGCACCTCGCAGCGCAGGTCGATGCGGCCGGCGGCCCGATGCGCGTCGAGCATCGGGCGCAGCACGCCCAGAATGGCCGGACCGCCGGGGACGGTGGTGGCGTGGACGGTCCGCGGCGTGCGGTACGGCTCGTGCCCGTACACGATGCGGGGCGTACCCGGATCGACGGTGAGCCCGGCGGCGAGCAGCCACTCCAGGACCGCCGGCTGTTCGCGCAGCGTCAGCCGGGTCAGGTCGGCCCGGGCGGCGCCCCGGCTGATCCGCCAGACGTCGTCGAAGTGCCGCTCGGGGTCGTCGCTGATGCCCCGCTCATGCTGCAGAGAGAAGCCGCCGGCGGACAGGTGCCCACCCGAGTACGGCAGGGCGCCCCCGACGTCCGGCGCCTTCTCCAACAGCAGCACGGTGCCGCCCGCGTCGGCGGCGGCGATGGCACAGGCCAGGCCACCCGGCCCTGCGCCCACAACGATCACGGTCGGCACACCCACCTCCGGCACTCCCGTTGCGTTTCCCTGGAAGGGACAGTGTTTCCATAAGATCGGACGCCGTCAAACGTCCTGCGGGGTGCGGCTGGGGTTTTCAGCCCACCGGGTGGTTGGGGATCCTCGATCGCACGGCCAGGCCGTACAGGCAGGCCAGCCCGGCCAGGATGCCGAACAGGACGAACGGGCCGGCGGGGCGCCAGTTGTCGTACAGGGTGCCACCGGCGGCGAACGCGATCATGATGCCGATGCCGCCGCTGAGCGCGAACGTGCCGATGACCGAGCCCCGGGTACGGCTGGGAGCCTGTTCGGCGATCAGCACCTGACTGGAGATGACGGCGCTGACCTGGCCGAGGCCGATCAGCGCGGCGACGGCGTAGCCGAGCGGGCTGAACGGGTCCCCGACGAAGATCGTGGCGGTGTAGCCGAGGGCGGCGGTCCCCAGGGAGATCAGCACCGCGTCGGTGCGGGACAGCCGATCGGCGATGATGCCGATGGCCGGTGCCCCGATCAACGCGATGCCGTTGGCCACTCCCAGCAACAGACCTGCCTTGGCCAGCGCCTCGGCCTCGCTGAGCCCGAGGTGCTGGGTGCCGTACTGCTGTGCCCAGAGGGTGAGGTAGGCGCCGACGAGCGCCAGGTCAGCTCGGGCGACGAAGGCGCTGAGGTAGGCGAAGGAGACGCCGGGGCGCCGGATCTCGGCAACGCCCTCGCGCAGCAGCCTCGGGATCGGGATGTGCTCGGAGTGCGTTGTCGCCAGCCCGCCCCGGAGGGTGAGCCGCATCAGGATCGCGGTGAGCAGGGCCAGCCCGCCGACGATGAGGTAGGTCGCCCGCAGGGCGGCGATCGTGTCCATCCCCATGCCCTCGAAGATGTCGGGCAGTTTGATCAGCACGAAGAACGTGACGAGCGCGCCGAGACCGTTGCAGAAGCCGAGGATGCCGTTGGCCCTGCCGCGGGTGGTGTCCTGGACGTAGTCGGCGACCACGGCCGTGAGCATCACGGTGACCATCGCCACGCCGACGGCGGCGACACCCCGGGCCAGGTAGTAGGGCAGGACCGAGCCGACGAACGGTGCCATGCCGACGCCGAGGCCAAGCAGAATGTAACCGCTGACCACGATCGGGCGCCGTCCGAGGCGGTCGGACCAGGCACCGGCCAGGCCGACCGCCGCGATCAGGACGATTTCACTGATCAGCCCAGCGGTGCCCACGATCGAACCCTGCTCCCCCTTGGGCACACCCAGGATGGAGGTGAGTAGCGCCGTCTGCGCGGCCGGGATGAACGTGAACGTCATGATCGACGTCAGCGCCAGCCAGTAGTACCCGCTGATGTTGGTCCGGGTCGTGCCCGGTGCGAGCTGGAGCGGGCCGAACGTGGTGGTCTGCTCGCCGACCTCCGGCGCGACGGCGGTGTCTTCCTGGCTGCGATGCACGCTGGTCCCCTGCCCTGTGATGGCATGAATGGAAACGCTGTTTCCACACACTAGCGGGTCAGGGCCCGGACGTGATGGCGTCGGTGCGGCGCATTTCTCGCCGCCCGGTCCCCGTCCGGCGCCGTCGACCCGCCCCCGGTTACGCGACCGGCGGGCTCAGGAGGCCGACGACGCCGCGGGCGTTGTGCGAACCGACGGCGGGTCAACGGCCGGAAGCGGTTCATCGTCACCGGCACCCTCCGGCTGCTGGTCACGGTCTGAGCCCTGGCCGCGTCCTGGCAGGACCGCGACAGCGCCAAGGGCGCACTGCTCGCCGCGGTGCCGGCCACCCCGATCCGGCACGTGTCCGCCGAGCAGGGCTTCGCCGGCTGGCTCGTCGGCTGGGCCGCTCGACCGCTGCCTCGCAGAACTGGCAGTAGTGGTGCCCACGCATCAGCCGTACTGGTCTGGCACCGAGGCTCACCAAGCCATCTCGAACGTCTCGCGGGCAGGCTCCTGCAGTAAAGGGCATGCACGAATCCAGCCAACCAATGGCAATGGCGTCCGGGGCGCCCGGGTAGTAGTCATAGGACGCCAGGTCCGGGATGTACGTCACGCGTCGATCATCGCGATCAGGCACGGACCCGTCGCGCTCTACGTAAACGCGCTCATCGACAGTTGCGGATGGTCTCGTGGTAGCTGCCTTACCGCCTGGCGGCCGGCTGAACGATGTCTGGGCCGCCGGTGTGCGGCGTCGGGAGGTAGCCAGGATAAGGCTGCGGCAGTGCCGCCACGCAGGCCGCGGAGCAGGCGTTTACCAGCAACGGCATCACGTCGGTGGCGACCAGGCCAGAGATCCAGACTTGGCGAAGCCCACCGTCAACCGGCCCGCCGCAGACGCTGCAGGTTCGCACCGCGTCGCAGCCCCACACGTCTGGGTCGAGCGCGGCGAAGTCCGCCTCTTCCGCGCTGGTCACTGCCCGCAGCCGGGGAAATGGCGGACGGAACTTGAAGTTGCCATAGAGGACGCGCGTGCTCACCGTGCTGTCGGCTAGCTTCGTGCATCGGGTCAGCTCGTACGGGTACCAATGCAGCCGGTGGGAGGTGTACGGCTCGAAGACCTCGAGGCTGGTCATGGACCCGATCTCGGGCGGGATGCGAACCAGGTTCGTGCCGTAGAGCACCAGACGTTTGACGGCGGTCAGCTTCGCGATCGTCGCCGGTAGCGTGACGATCTGCCGCCGCTCAGGAGCACTTAGCTCCACGAACGGCTTGAACACCGTCCGCCCATCCGCTGCGGCCTCGTCGATCAGCGTCAGCAGATGCCGCCAACCCGCCGCCTCGGTGTCCTGACGGTCCGCGTGGAAGACGACGTTGTTCGGCCGGGTCGCGACCGAGTAGCCGACGCAGCGGCAGTGGTCGCGGGCCGGACCGCCTGGACTGGGTCCGGTCGCATCCGCAAAGCGATTGGGAACCAGATGCGGCGTGATCTCGTTCGCATCCACGCCGACGACCCTATCGGCAACCCCGGGCGGGGCGCGCCAATAGTGGACGTTGGCTCGCCCCGCTGCGTTTCGGTTCGCCGCGCTCAGGGATGTCTGGTGACTGGCAGCGGGCCAGTGCTGCGGACGATGTCGCGGTAGACCGCTAGGGCGGGCTTGGGTCGGTAGGTGTCGGTGACGATGCCGAGTGTCCCGGTGGGTTCCGTAGAGCTGCTGTCGGCGTCCCTGAGACTGAACAGTTCGTAGTGGGTGATGTTCAGAGGTTCTTGTTCGGTGATGATGACGCCGAGCATGTCCGACAGTGAGTCGCACTGTGCCTGCTCGGTGCGCGGTGACCCGCTCGGGGTGCCGTTCTCCACGATGTGGATGGGGGTCTGGGGCGGGATGTGCGCGCGGGGCAGCGACCCGCCCCGCAAGTGGTGCAGGGCGTGGGTGGTGAGGGAGGCGGTGTCTCCCGGGTTGCCCCGTGGGGCGACGGGTGAGAAGGCGTCGGGGTACAGGCCCAGGCCGACGTAGTCGACGTGGGCCGCGAAGTCCTGGTACGGGATCGAGGAGAGGTACGACCAGAACTGGTCGTCGCCGCCCAACCATTCCGGTGGTTCGGCGACGGAGAAGCCGGTCCGCACGTGCTGGAGACCCCGCCGGTCCAGTGCGGACCGTGCGTGCGGGATGCCGAGGACCAGGGCCTCGAGCACGCCGGGTGCGCTTCCGTCGATGAGCGGGATGGGGAAGTTCGGCTCAAGCGTCACCTGGAGGTACCGCGTCAGGTGACCGTAACGGTCGATGACGGTGTCGAGGAAGGCCAGCCATCCGGAGAGGTCGGCGACCCGGGGGATGTAGCTGACCACGAGGTCCAGCTCGCGGTTTCCGTCGACGTACCACTCGTCGGGCATCGTGAGGTGCGCTAGTTCGTGTTCGGCGCCGAGCGAGGTGACGACGTCCGGCGGTGCTGGGTCGCCGAGGAAGTGCACGTACTCACGGATGACGAAGGGGCGACCGTTCGAGAGGTCGTCGACGAGGTGGCGGATCGCGGCGGCATCGGGTGGGTGGGAGCAGACCGTGCCGGCCCGCCCGCCCGGATAGATACCGAACTTCACGCTTCCGCACTCCCGTATTGGTCGGTTTGCTGTGTTGGCCAGCCGATCTCGCGCGCGCAGATCCGCCGCACCAGAGTCCTGATCCAGGTGGCTTCGGTGGCGACGATGGTGCGCCAGTAGGCGACTTCGAGCATGTGCACTTCGAGTACGTCACCGTCGGGCAGCCCCGAAAGGGCAGCCAGTTCTTGGTCGAGCCGGTCGGCGCGACCGTCCAGGATGCACGCCGCCTGGTCGAGCGGAAGAATTCCGACGTAGGCGACAGCCATGACGAAGTCCACGGACGCGGCCGGGGTGTCGCGTACCCCAGCCTCGACCTTGTGGCGGAAGTCGGCGAGACCTGCGGCAGTCAACTCGTAGGCCGTACGTGGCGGCCGATTCCCGACTCGCTCGGGCGGCCCGGAGGAGACCAAGCCTGCCTTCTCGAGAGCCTTCAGCAGGGACGTAACCGTGCTGCGGGTTACCGATAGGTGTCCGTATCGCTCGCGTAGGCGTGTCGTGATGTCGTAGCCATGCGCCGGCTGCTCGACGAGGAGTCCGAGGATCGGCAACACCAGGCTGTTCCGTGACGCGTCCAAGGGCACCCAGACAACGTATAGGCGTATACGTCTAACCGCAAGACGGAGCCGGAGACCCAGACAATGGCCAGGTTGCGCATCGCTGCCGCACCGTCCCGGCTAGACGCCCGCACATCGACTAGATCCGGATGCCGACGCTAGCCTGTTTTGACTACGGTCCGTGATGTGCTTCGGCAGCGGGCGACCCGCCGAAGAGGAATTCGCTTGGAACGAATCGTGGTTCTGCCAGTCAGTCCAGTCGACCACCGCTCGAACAACGTCCCGCCCTCGGCGTCTCCAGAAGTTGGGCGGCCTGACTCGCCACGAGGATCCGTAGCCGCGTTAGGTCGCTTCCGCGCCGATCACGGCGGACGTGGGCATGTGAGATTCGATGCTTTCGCTATGGCGACTCACTCCTTCCACCGTCGGTGGGGTGAGCTGCGAGACGACGAGTTCGACGCCTGGGACGCTCCGTCTGGTAGGTAGCTCTAGAAGCCAAGCGGAACCACGTTGCAGCTTTCAGGCGCAGCCGACATGGCGCTGTTCAATCTGACTCAGACGATTCAAAGATCGCCGGTGACGGTGTAGAAGCTGCTGTCGCGTCCGAATGCCTGAGACCAGCGGGCGGCGTCACTCACCCCGGCAGATCCGCCCAACCCGGCAGCGGCCAGCTGGGCCGGTTTCCAACCGGAGGCCAGCAGCTGTATCCACTGTGGGCCGTCAAGGGTCAACACTCGCAGCGCAGGGAACGCCGCGATCACGTCGATGTCCGACACCGCGGCCCCCGATAGATCCAGACGGACCAGGTTCGGCAGGGTGGCCAGCTCGGCGACCGGCGTCGGCTCGTCGTTGCCGCTCAAGGTGAGGTCAATGAGGCTCGGCGGCAGCGCGGCAAGTTCCCATCGGGCCGCCTCCACGTGCAGGCGTTCGATCTGGAGCACGGCGGCACGAGTCAGATCGACGCGTGGGACCTTTCCACGTATCACCAAAGATCGAAGGTTGGTGAAGCGCTCGAACTCAGCCAAGGAGACCGGGGCTTCCGTGCGGAGCACAACGCCCTGCGCCGTCACCGGCAGGTCCGCGGTCTTGTCAGCCCTGATCTCGGGGTCAGGCGGTGAGGGGCGCTCGTTGTCAAGAGTCGCGATCGCGCGGCGGATCAGGTCGGTGACCGAGGCGGCGACATATTCGACCGGTGCCCACACGTCTCGCCCGTGCGTGACCACCTGACCGATGCGGCCCTGCGGTCCCGGATCGAGATCGACGGCCGCGAAGTTCATGCCGTAGTCGCGGGCGAACGTCACCCAGCCGTTGCTCGAGGACACGCGCCGCACATGCCCGGCCGGCATGCACTCGAAGATCATCGCGTCGTCAAACGGACCGTCTTGGTAACCGGGGTGGTTCTTCCGGTTCCACTCGACGAGCACGTCCAAGCGTGCGAGAACGAACGGGTCGAGCAGTCCCGACTCGCCGCTATCGTCACGGATCAGCCGGTAGAGGGCCCGCAGATCCTCCGGCAGCCGTAGCCCGAGGTGCTGTTCGGCAGCGAGGATCTCCTCCTCGGAGCAGCCGGTCGCGTACCCCTGCGCATGATGCCGTGCGGCGAACTCGCCGACCAGCCGCTCGACCTCGGCAAGGACCGCCGGATCGGTGACGCCGGTATCGGTGGTGCCAGGTCCACGGGCTGGCGGCAGTTCATGCCGGGGCAGACGGTAGTCCTCGTCGAGGACGATCCGGGCCGGCAACGACGGTACGTCCCGCGACCAGTGGATTGTGTAGCGCCCGCTCGGATCACCGATCATCTCGACGACCAGTCCACCGCCGGCAACCCCGGGCAGCGCCGCCATGGCATTGTTGAGGTCCAGGTTGTTCCAGCGGCCGAGCAACGCCGGTTCACCGGCCATGGTGTAGGTCTGGCTCTGACTGCCATGCCGGTGCACGGTGGTTAGCCGGTAGCCGGGCTCCCTCAGGCCCGCCACGAACGCCTTGCCCAGCTGATGCAGAACCTCGTCGATCTGGGTCACGCCGGGATTGTGTCAGCTGCCCGCGACCAAGATTGTGGCACCCATGCAGGTGGGCACGGACAGATGCGTTTGCGTCCAAGGGCTGCGTGCCGACCGCCCCAACCCCATCCAACATCGGGCAAGTCACCCTGCGGGCGCTTCTTCGCCAGCCTGAATGCCGGGTCACACTTACTTGACGCGCTACATGAAGGCCATCCGGAACGTCCTATCCAAGGTGCCGCAGCGAAGTTCGCCGGCCCGAAGTGGCGGGCGGCCCCAGCGTGTTGGGAGCAGCAACTCGAAGATGGTCCGCCGGGCCGACAGGCGGCGTCGGTCGTGAAGGTCAGCAGGCGACGGGTCATCGGCCCGTCCCGGTCGGCCTTGACCCAACACCAGATGTATGACCGCACATCGCTGCCGGGGACAAGAACATCACCCGAGACGATGCTCGCTTCCAGCCAACCCCAATCGCCCAGCGGCGACGCCAGCGCCGGGCCCGTACGAGGCGAAGCTGCAGACCGCAACGCTGCGCTACCTGACCAGCTCCCGTGCGTACGCCACCAGCCTGGCCGAGAACTACGTGGGCCTGCCCCTCAGCTGACCTCGGCGCTGGGTCACCGGCGGCCCTCTATTGCTACTCATCGATTCATGGTAGAAATCTTTCGCACTGCCCGTTCCCAGGCAAGAATTTCTTCAGATGGAGGCAACGTGAGAGTCACTGCCGGGTGGCTGGCGAGTCTCACCCTTGCCGCAGCAATCGTGGCGCCAGCCGAGTCGATTGCTGTGGCCGCGACACCCACACAAGCATCGACTGCAGTGACCCCGCTGGCCACCGGCCCGCAACCCGGCACCTTCACCGGCAGGGGATTCGACACCTGCGCCGCTCCGTCACAGACCACGATGAACGCGTGGCGGGCCAGTTCGCCCTACGGCGCGGTCGGCATCTACATCAGCGGGGCGAGCCGCTCCTGTTCCCAGCCCAACCTCACCGCAAGCTGGGTGGCCAACCAGACCAGCAACGGATGGCGGCTGATCCCCATCGAACTGGGTTACCAGGCACCGTGCGGCACCCGCACACCGAAGATGTCCGCCGATCCCACCACCGCCCGGTCGCAAGGCGTCTCCGCGGCCAACAGCGCCGCGAATGCCGCCCAGGCACTGGGCATCGGCACTGCGAGCACCATCTACAACGACATCGAGCAGTACCCGTCGAACGCGTCGTGCCGGGCCGCCGTGCTGTCGTTCCTGTCCGGTTGGACCGAGCAGTTGCACGTACGGGGCTACCTCGCCGGCATGTACTCCAGCGGTTCGTCCGGCATCAAGGACGTCTGCGATGCATACGACAACCCGAGCTACACGCGACTCGACCAGATCTGGATCGCCTGGTGGAACGGGGTGGCTGACACCGATGCCGGAAGTTACTGCGCCGATGCCTACTACGCGAACCAGCAGCGCTTGCACCAGTACGCCGGGGAGGTCACCGAGACGTGGGGTGGCGTCACGATGAAGATCGACCGCAACTACCTCGACGTGAGGGTTACGCAGACCCCGCCGCCGCAGCAGTGGACCACGACCATCGACAACAGCGCCTCGGGCGGGTTCACCGCGAGCACTGCATGGGGCACGTCGGCCTACTCCGGCCAACGGTTCGGCACCGACTACCGGTTTACCAGTCCGGTGTCGTCCAGCGACGTCGCCTGGTTCCGGTCGACCATCCCGGCGACCGCAAGCTATGAGATCTCAGTCTGGTACCCGGCCGACGCGGGCTACAACAACCAGACGCCATACCTTGTGGAGACCACCACAGGCAGCAGGTCCGTCTCCGTCAATCAGCGGGTCAACGGCGGTAGGTGGGTCTCGCTCGGCGTGTTCACCCTGGCTGCGGGCACGGGCAACAAGGTCGGCGTGAGTCGCTGGACCAGCGGCACCGGACTCGTGGTCGCCGACGCGGTGCGGATCACCCGGGTCTGAACCCCCTCGCGTCGGCCAGGTTCCTGCCGATTCCCCGGGCACCGAAGTCGACCCCCTTGAGGGTCCGGGACGCGACGATCTCGGGGTGACCCGCCTCCGCAGTAGACAGGTTGGAGCCGGCGGTTCGTACCCGACAGGCTCACCGGAGAAAGGACCCGGGATCGGGGTCGCCGGAAAACCTCTCGATTCGAGCGACGGGATCGACCACAATGCCAGCGTGGAACGCGAGCGCCTGGTGAAGTTGAGCAAACGGATGTCGAAGGCACTCCGGCACGATCCCGACCGGGCCGGCCTGGTGCTCGATCCGGCCGGTTGGACTCCCGTCGACGCTCTGCTCGCCGCCCTACGGATCGAGCGGGCCGAGCTGGACGCGGTCGTCGCCGGCAACGACAAGCAGCGGTTCGCTGTCGAGCGCGGCACCGACGGGGTGCTGCGGATCCGGGCCAACCAGGGCCACTCAGTCCCGGTGGACCTCGGGCTACCCCCGGTCACCCCACCGGACCGGCTCTATCACGGCACCAGCGCCGGTGCGCTGGAGTCGATCCGGGCCGCCGGCCTGCACCGCGGCGGCCGGCACCACGTCCATCTCTCCGCCGACACCGAGACCGCCCACCGGGTCGGCGCCCGACGCGCCGGTCGGGCCGTGATCCTCACCATCGACGCGGCGGCGATGGCCGCCGACGGGCACGTGTTCCACCGCAGCGCCAACGGCGTCTGGCTCACCAACGCGGTCCCTGCCAGCTATCTGCTCGACTGAGCCCTGGCCAGACCCGTTTCCGGCAACGTGCGTTCTTCGCTCACCTTCACGTGCTCGCCGATCGCGCCGCAGCCGGACGGCATCGGAACGTGCTGCTGCACCGGCAGGCCTGCTTCCTCGCCGGCATGGACCCCACCAAGGCAGCAGCAGGTTGGCTCACCCTGACCACTGACCGGGCACGCCGCACGACCACCTTTCGCACCTGGTCACCGCTGTGGCCCGACGCCCGCTCCGTCGTCACGTCCCTCGCTAACCAGGGCGACCCGGAACCGTTACGAGACTTCATCGCTCGCGCACACCCCGACGACGCCTGCGAGCGAGCAGCCCTCAACTACTCGGCCTACTGGGTGGGGGAGATCCCGTACCGCCACCGCGACGACTCCTTCATGCCCGAAACGCTCGCTGACTGGCATGACTCAATCCTTCTTCGGCACCTGGTCCATCGCCTCGAACCAGGGCATCCCTTCGTCGACCTCAACATCCACAACGTCTGGGCTCTGCTGGCCGCACGACGCGGTCTCGCTCTCGACAACCCCGCCGCGACTCGGGCACTCCTCGACCGCAGTGTCCCGCTCCTGGACAGTGACCGGATCTCCGCGCAGTCGCGGCAGAAACTAAACTCAATCGTCTACAGCCTGCGGGCGGACGGACTCACCGGCACAGGGACGGGCAGATGACCGACGATCACGACGCCGCCGGAGCGATGAACTTCATCTTCGAAGCTGGCGTCCTCAAACGCGCCTCCCGGACCGGCTGGTGGTTCGCCGGCGTCAAGCACCCCGAGTCCATCGCCGAGCACTCCTTCCGAACGGCGCTCATCGGAATGATGCTCGCCGCCATGGAGGGCGCAGACCCAGCCCGAGTGTCGATGCTCTGCACCCTGCACGACACCCAGGAAACCCGCATCACCGACATCCCCCACATCGCCAAGCGCTATCTCACCGCCGTACCCAACACCGCCGTCACCGCCGACCAGGTCGCCGCCTGTCCCCCAGTCGTTGCCGACGTCATCACCTGCGCAGTCACCGAATACGAAGCTGGCGAGACATTAGAAGCTGTCGTCGCTCGTGACGCTGACAAGCTGGAATGCCTCGTCCAAGCCGTCGAGTACCGCCACCAAGGTGTCGACAACGTGCAGCGCTGGATCGACAGCTCACGAGCGGCTCTGAAGACCGCCAGCGCCCACCGCCTTGCCGACGCCGCCCTCAGCGGACAGCCCCTGGCTTGGCTCGCTCCCCCGCCGCAGGCGTAAGCGTTCAACACTTGGCTTTGTATTGATACCGGCGATGGGCACAGTCGATCAAAGTGGACGAGGCGCCTCGTGACCTGCGCATGAAGAGTCTTAGCCGGTCATCGGTAGTCACTGCTGGTCCACCTAAGACGACCTGAGATCGACATGATCTTGGGTCTGCTGATGCCGTAACCCAGACGTGCCCCAGGCGGCATCAGACACACACGGTTCACTCACTTACAAGCTCTGTGCAAGTCGTCCGGGGTTGTCTGTGCCTGTTCGTACCTCGGGCGACCGTCCGCGCTCTTCCGGCAGCGGGTGTCCGCGTTCGGGCCCGTTGCTGTTGACAGCCGCGCTGCTGGGCCGACCACCGCTAGCGGAAGCACAGACCTTGCCCGGGAGCCGTGGACCGGTGCCGAACGTTCGTCACCGTTGCCTGGTGGCTGACGGCCTGGCTCCCGCGCCGCCCGTACTTCTTCCAGCAGTCCGGGAACTCAACGAGCATCCCTGGCGACTACCTAGGGACGTGGCAGGCCCCTGGCCTGCGAGTGATCAGGACGAGGGGTGGCGCTGATGTTGGCTGCGGTGCGACGGGGTGCGGTCATCGGTGCCGCGATGGTGAGCGTGGTGCTGGTGTTGCCGGAAGTGGCTTGGGCACACGGTGTCGGCGGATCGAGCGAGACAGTCGGCGGGTTCGTGTGGCTGGGTACGAAGCACATGCTCGCCGGGTGGGACCATTTGCTGTTCGTCGGCGGCATCCTGCTCCTGGCCGGTCAGATCCGCCGCGCCGCGAAGTTCATTTCGCTGTTCGCGCTTGGCCACAGCGTCACCCTGTTCACTGCGACGGTCGCCGACTGGCACATCAACCCGGTCATGGTCGATGTCGTGGTCGCGTTGAGCCTGGTCTTCGTCGGCGTCGTCGGCTTGCGGGGAGGTCCGAAGAACTGGGCATGGTTCGCCACCGCCGTGTTCAGCTTCGGCCTGGTCCATGGGCTGGGGCTGTCGACCCGGTTGCAGGAGGTGGGCCTGCCCGCCGACGGCGTCATCCCTCGGGTGCTGGCGTTCAACCTCGGTGTCGAGATCGGGCAGCTCATCGCGGTCGTGGCAATGTTCATGATCGGTGACGTGCTGCGGAACTCTCTGCCTCGCCTGCGGGATGTGCGACTGTCGCATGGCGTGCTGATCGCGGCTGGTGTGGTGGCCGCCTCGGTTCTGGTTATCACCTCCGGTGGGGAGGCGTTCCGCCCGATCCAGGCTGACGTTCAGGCGGTGTCCAACGGGTGCGAGGTCCGCAACCGCACCGAAACGTTCCCGGCCGGCAACGCGCACCCGGCCAAGGACTTCTTCGAGCCCGGCGAAACGGTGCCGGCCACCTCGTTCGGCCACGTCATCGGCGACGGGTACGTGATCGTGAACTACCGACCCGATCTGCCCGCCGAGCAGCTCGCCCAGGTGCGGGCCTTTGTCACCGACCCCACCGCCGGCAAGGTCGTCGGCGGCCCCGCAACTGGTCAGACAGAGGCCGTCAAGGCGGTCCACGTCTACGGCACCGTCGCCTGCCAGGTCGTCAACGCCGGCGCGCTCCGCGAGTTCGCCCGTGACTGGTTTTCCGATCCTCGCTCCAAGCCCGTCGACTAGCCTCGCTGCTCAGTCGTGCTCCGGGATGCCCCGCACCCGGTGTGACGCGGCCTGGACTACCTCGGTCACGAGCCGACGTACGTGCCCGCCTCGGGCCGTGTAGAGAGCCCGCCGGCCCTCACGGCGCACCGTCACCAGTCCGGCCAGCCGAAGTTTCCCGAGGTGCTGTGAAACCGCCGGCCGCGCCACACCCAGCGCCGCCACCAGCGCGGTCACATCGTGCTCCCCGTCGACGAGTAGCCACATCAACCGCAGCCGGGTGCCATCGGCCAACATCCGCAACATGTCCGTAGCTGCCTCGACGTGGCTGTCGGCCGGCAGGCGTTGTTGCAGGTCATTGGCACTTGCACGATTGTCGCGTGCGTACATGAGCACATATTATCGCGGCCGTCAGGGGTACCGACTTGTCATGCCGGGACGCGGGGAGAAGCGGTGAACGACCATGAACACGGCCATAGCCAGGACCAGGACCACTCGCACGACCACGACCGCCACCACGGCGGCTGGCTCGCTGGGTGGTGGCACCGGCTGACTCATGCCGTCGTCCCGCACTCGCACGACTCGCGGGCGAAGGTCGACCCCGCGTTGGAGTCCTCCCGTGATGGCCTACGCGCGCTCTGGATCTCGCTGGTCGGCCTCGGCGTCACGGCTATCGCCCAGGCGGTCATCGTCGTGTTGTCCGGGTCAGTTGCCCTACTCGGCGACACCCTGCACAACGTCGCCGACGCCCTGACCGCCGTACCGCTCGGGATCGCGTTCCTGCTCGGCCGACGTGCTGCGACCCGGGCCTACACGTACGGCTACGGGCGTTCGGAAGACCTGGCCGGGATCGTCATCGTCGTCGTCATCGCCGCCTCCGCCCTCGCCGCCGCCTGGACCGCCGTGACCCGGCTGCTGCACCCGGCCGAGGTGACCCACCTGCCCTGGGTGGCCGCCGCCGGCCTCGTCGGCTTCATCGGCAACGAGCTGGTCGCCCGCTACCGCATCCGCGTCGGCCGGCGCATCGGCTCCGCCGCCCTGGTCGCCGACGGCCTGCACGCCCGCACCGACGGCTACACCTCCCTCGCCGTCCTCGCTGCGGCCGGCGGCGGCGCACTGGGCTGGCACTGGGCCGACCCCGTCGTCGGCCTAGCCATCGCCGTCGCTATCACGTTCGTGCTCAAGGACGCGGCCCGCGAGGTCTACCGCCGACTCATGGACGCCGTCGACCCGGCCATCGTCGACCAGGCCGAAGCCACCCTCCGCACCATCGACGGCGTCCGGGACGTAGCCGCGGTTCGGCTGCGCTGGATCGGCCATCGGTTGCACGCCGAAGCCGACCTCGTCGTCGACACCCACCTCACCCTCATAGCCGCCCATGAGATCGCCGCCGACGCCGAACACCAACTCACCCACGCTGTACCCCGCCTGATGACCGCCACCGTCCACACGGACCCCGACAGCCATCCCGGCGGACACCACCACCCCGACCTGTCACACCAACGCCGCCACCAGCCGCGCTGACTGCGCTACCGTCTGCGGCGGCCCCCGGGCTTCCCGCTGTCCGCGCCGGCCGACGGGCGTGTGCGTGGCCGGCGTGTAGCGACAGCGGAGCGCGCGCTCAGACGGCGGCGCGTGCGGCCCGTTGAGTCTGACCCGTCACTGACGCCTTCGGTCGCCGAAGAGGTCTTCAGCCTGAAGGGCCTGGTCAAGGCGCTCCCCGTGGGATCGGTGTCTCGGATGACGGAACTGCGGCGGACTCACGCAAGCTCACCCGCAACGCTCCGGAAGTGCGCTGGGCGAGGACCATTGCTCGGCCAGTCTCGGATTGCACAACAGGGCCATGGCGGTCTCGGCGGCGTCCAGGAACGCGGGTCGGATCATCGAGTGCACGTGATGCGAGCACAGGAACCCTTGTCATCCCCGCACGCGTCGGCGGGGAGCGGCTCCCCGTTTTGACTGCGTGATCATCTGCAGATCAGGATGGCGGCCTGGGCTGGCGGCCAGGAAAGACCAAGCCATGGGGCACAGGTCTGCCAGGTGGGCATGGTCGAAAGTCAGCACGATTCATGGGGTCCGTGGTGGGGACGCCGTCGGGTGTGCCGGCGAGATCTCCTACTACAGGTACCGCCTTTACGCGCCCTCCGACAGGTTCTACGAGCGCTGCGTCGGCTTGGCGTGGTGCTCGAACTGCCGCGAGTACTCCAGTGCCATGGTGTTCGTGCCGCGGAACGAACGCCTCCGGGACCTGCTTGCCGATCTGCCGACGCCCGAGCGTGAGAGGCTTGCTCGCAGCGAGGTGAAGCTACTCGATTTCCTTGATCGCCTCGCCCGGCGAGGAATCTGGCCGACACGCCAGCCGTGATCGGCGGACGAACTAGCGGCGCACTCAATTTGACATGAGCGGAAGCCGCCCTGCCGCCTCTGCGGGGACGCCAACGCTGACGCCTTCGGGTCCACCGAAGGGGTCACCGTTCAGGAAGCCCTGCTCAGAGATCCGCCAGTGGGATCTGGGTCTCAGCTCGCGGGATTCCTACCGACGCCACCGCGACGACAGCCAGAGCCATGCATCGATCGGGATGCCCTCGTGATTGGCGCCGGCAGGCCTCAGTCAACAGCCGGCCCCGACCAGTCGGCGGCCTGGATGCTTGACCTCTTCGGTATACCGCCTTGACCTGCGCACACTGTCCTGCCAGGCGACATAGAGCTTTGTCGACCGCTGTGCAGAACCGCGGAGCACTCCGCGGGAAACAGGACGCCACACCGACTGTGACCTGCGGCAATGTGGAGCCGCAGGCAGGGGTGGGTGCAGTTGAGCGCCGTTCGATGCCGTTGCACGCCGTTCAAGGCCATTCAGGGCACCCCGCTGCTCCCAACCTGCTCCCCCTAAACCGGGCTCGCGCCGGGCCGCCGACGGATCGCGAGTTGCCAGCCCAGTGGTTGGCACCAGCGAGGCTAGGTGGAGAGGTCAACGGACATTTTGCGGTGCCGGTCCGGCTGACCTTCACTTGCCAGCCGAGTGCGGCAGAAGCCGGATCGCCACTATGCGACGCCAAGGGTGGGGACACCGGTCCGAACCGCCTCGATGAAGTCATCAGGTGGCAGGTAGCGATGCTCTTCGACGTAGTGGCCGATCAGCGCCGGTGCAGCGAAGTTCGTCCCGTCCACACCGGTGAGCCAGATCTCGCCGTTCCCGCGCGCAACATCGGGAGCGCCGTAGAGCCGAATGTCGGCCCGAATCACGCGCGGAGGCTCGACCGCTGCCTCGCAGAACTGGCAGTGGTGGTATCCACGCATGAGCCGTACCGGTTTGGCGCCGAGCCTCACCAAGCGATCTCGAACGTCTCGCGGGCAGGCTCCTGCAGTAAAGGGCATGTTCGAGTCCAGCCAACCAATGGCAATGGCGTCCGGGGCGCCCGGGTAGTAGTCATAGGGCGCCAGGTCCGGGATGTACGTCACGCGTCGATCATCGCAATCAGGCACGGGCCGCGCGAACAACAAAACAACGGTGCGGGCCGCCTCTGGGCGGCCCGCACCGTTATCGAACGCCAGGCGCGTTACGCCCGCTGGCGGGTGGGAGTTCCTGGCCTACAGGTCGGCCTTCGTCACGCGGGAGGATTCGTACGTCGTGAAGGCCTGGGGGAGGCCCGGCACGGTGGAGACGTCCTTGACCAGCATGCCGGTCGTGGCGTCGATGGTCAGCACCTCGCTGCCCTCGCCGCCGAACGCCTCGGGGCCGGCGGTGATCGTCAGCGTGGCCTGGCCGTGGGTGGTCGAGTTCTTGACGCTGACCGCGGAGATGGTGGACAGCAGACGCAGCACACCGGCCCGGACCTGCGTGTTGCCGTCGCCAGCGGACAGCGCTTGGGTGCTGTACGTCCACAGGGCGTTGTCGAAGTGCCGCTGAACGGCCTGAGGGCTGTACGGCTTCGGCTTGGCGTTGCCGCCCTTCTGCTTGATGATCACCTGGGCGGCCGCCTGCTGCTTGTCCCATACCGCCTTCTGCGCTGCGGGGTCGAGGCCCACCAGCGGATCCTTGGCTGCCTTGAGCATCTGGGTCCGGCCGTCGGCCGGGCTGCTGTCCGCCGCGGCGACGGCTGCCTTGAGGAGCGGAGCATAGCCGCCGTCCGTCATCTGGTCCTGGTGACGGGCGATCGCACGCTTGATGTCCTTCACGCTGTTGCCCGTATAGATCGCGTGACCGTCGGTGTACAGCGTGTAGACGACCTGCATGGTCTTGGTGCCGTGGACCTGCGTCGCCTTCACCAGCCACGCGTCGCCCGCAGACGGGGTGACCGTCTTGATGGACCCGGCCAGGGTCATCAGCGGCGCGCGCTCTGCGGACCCGTCGACGGTGGTCGAGCCCGAGGTGGCGGCTGACGAATCCTTGCCGGCCTCGATGCCCCCGGTCGCCGGCGAGTTGAGCACCACAGCGACGACTGCCGCCGCGGCGGCAACCCCCACCCCGGCGCCGATGCCCAATCGGCCCGCGATACCGATCCGGCGGCGGCGCTGAATCGCCGGGCTGGATTCGTGGTCCCGCGTGGTTGTCGTCGTTTCCATGGTTGAAGTCGCCTCCATAGTCGTGTCCTCCGCTGATATCGCGCCCAGCAGCCGCACGGTTCCGGGGTCGGCCATAGCCGCCCGCAGCACCGCCCGCGCCCGCTGATACGCCTCCGGGCGTAGTGGTTCGGCGCTGCCCAACGCACCGACCAGATCGAGCTCGTCGGTCATCGGTGTCCCTCCTTCGCGCTGTTGCGGTCCTTCAGAAGCGCGGACACCCCCGGCGCGGCGCGCACTGCCGTCCTGGCCTGGCTCAGCAGCCGCCGCGCGGTGCCCGCCGGTATGCCGAGTGCCCGCGCGGCGTCGGCTGCGGTCAGGTCCTCCCAGGCGACCAGCCTCAGGACCTCCCGCTCTTCGGGTTTGAGCCGCGTCAGGGCCGACCGGAGCACCGCCCGGGCGTCCATGCCGAGGTCCACCGCCGACCACGGATCCCATCCAGTAGCCACGTCCGGTACGTCCGCGACCAGGTCCTCGGCCGGCCGGGACCGCCAGTAGCGCCGCAAGCGATTCAATGCCACCCCGTACAGCCACGGCCGCGCATCGTTGTACGACCGGTCGTACGATCGCCGCGACTCGAACGCCGCAACCCAAACCTCGCCCAGGAGGTCCTCAGCCGCATCCCGCCCCGCCCGGCGAACGAGGTACGAACCGACGGCGGCCTCATGACGCTCGACCACCTCCACGAAGGCGTCGACATCGCCATCCAGCGACCGGCCTATCAAATCCGCATCCGAATCCATGGCCCTCCTCGGCAAAGTCCGCGCTTCACCCTGACATTGCCGATCAGGCGGGGAAGTGTTCAGGCGCCGAGGTCCGACGGCAAGCGGTCGCCCAATAGCGACCTCTCATTCGGTCAGCACCTGCCACCCGTGGTCAAAGCGTTGGCCTGCAGCGCCTGGTCGTTGAAAGAGCATGTCGGCCGAGCGCCGTGTGGAGCGGCGCTGCCGGAACAGCGTCTCGCGCTAGCCGGAGGTGACGAACACCCGTGACGCGTCCTGCTTACGGCGCCATTGAGCCGGTATGAATCGCAGCATCAGGAACGTTGCGATCTCGGCGTCGGACAGGCGCAGGAGACGTGGTAGCTGTTGAGCGCCCCGTCTTTGACGTAGCCGTTCATTTGGGATCGGAGCTGACTGGCGTTGGTGTTGTCCGCTGAGCTGGGGCCCGGGCGCGCGCCGAACGCCGGTCAGAGCAGTGTCAGCTCGAAGCACCCCCACCCGTCGCCGGCCTGTGCGACGAGCTTCCACGTTCCGGCGGCCGGCAACGGGATGCCGCTGGGGTACATCGCCTGCCCGGCGTCGTTGGTCGCCAGCGAGCCGGCGCTGTAGGTCTCGGTGCGGCCGCCGGAGGTCGCGGTCACGGTGAGCGCGGCGTTGAGCTGGGGGCGGGCCGGCAGCCAGAACAGCTTGCCCAGGTCGGGGCCGAGGTCAGGATGCCATTGCCGGCGGTACTCCACAAAGTCCCCGGCGATGAAGTCGCCCGAGCGCACCAGCGTGGCGTCGCCGGGCACCGCGACGCACTCGCGCCGGGCGCTGCCGGGCAGGCTCTGCTGGAAGGCCGGCACCGGCGGCGACGCGGCCGGCGACGACGGCACCGGCGCCGACCCGGCCGGCGAGGCCGGGCCGGCGGCGGGCGGGGCTGGTGCAGTACACCCGCAGAGCACCAGTGCCACGACGAACAGCGGGATTGCTCGCACAGCGTTGCCTCTCTCCTCAGGCGGCTGGGGTCCAGATCGAGACCCGGCCGCTCCAACAGGCCATGAGCGTCGCGGTCGTGATGCATTGCGTCGGCGGGGAGGCGGCGGGGCGAATCGCCGGGTTAGCGTGTCCGGCGAGGATTGATCTGGTGAATGCTGACCCGTCGTACCCCGGTGGGCCGTCCGGATCCGGGCGCGCGTCTGGCTTAATCAGCATCGGGAGCGATGCGGCCGCCGTCGAGCAGGACCAGCACTCCCCCGTCCACTAGGCGCTCGCCGTCGAACATCCGTGCGGCCTGGACGGCGTGCTTCGTCATCGTCATCACCCAGTCTCACCCTGCGCGGCCACAGCCGCCACCGACGCCTCCTCGTCCCCCGGCGACAGCCGGTGGTGGCCCGACCATCGCACCGCGACCGGGTGGCCGGCCTCCCTCGCCAGGGTGATCCCCGCTCCCTCCGGCGGGTCAGCGGTGGGCACCCAGGCGCAGCATAAAGGCCACCTCCCGAACCCGGGAGGTGGCCTTCGACCTGCGAGAACTCAGAGTGGGGGATGCTGGTTGCGGCTCTCGCGGTTCGTCAGGAGCCGGGTTCGAGCGTCCATTGGCTGGTCCACCAGCCGGCGGGCGCGGCGCCGTACTGGACGCTGCCGGTCATGTTCTCGGTATGAGCGTAGGTGCCCTTCCAACGGTTCTTCAGGCGTAGGTGACCGTCGACGGACTCCTGGCTCCACTGCGCCGACCAGTAGGTGCCGGGCACCGTCCCGGTCTGCACGGTGCCGGTCTGGTTCTCCACGTGGAGGTAGTTGCCGGTGGCGCGGTTCTTGAGCCGGACGTAGCCGTCAACGTTCTCGACGGCCCACTGAGCGGACTGGTCGGTGCCGGAAGCGGCGACGTACTTGGCGGTGCCGCTGCCGTCGTCCTTGACGTACTGGCCGGTCTGCCGGTTCTTCAGCCGCTGATAGGACACCGGGTAGCCGCCGTCCTTCTTGTAGACGCGCAGGTAGTCGACGCTCCAGGTCTTGGGCCAGACGTCGTTGTGCCGACCGGAGCCGGCGTCGGTGTAGATGCCCATGATGAGCCCCATTGGCATGTTGGGGGCGTCGTTGATCGTCCGGTAGAGCTGGCCGTCGTAGTAGAACTTGATGTCGGTGGGCGTCCACTCCATGCCGTACGTGTGGAACTCGGTGGTCGGCGACCCGCTGGGAACGGGGGCGATCGAGGCGTACGAGTTGGAGAGGAAGTTCGGGTCGCCCCAGCCGTGGGCGGCGATCCGCCAGTTGTTCGGCTCGTTGAAGAACGTCTCGACCATGTCGACCTCGGGGTTGCGCGAGGCGCTGGAGGTGTCCCCGGTGCCGACCAGCCAGAGCGCCTGGTGGCCGCCTCCGCCGACGTTCGACTTCTTGGCGCGCATCTCCACGTAGCCGTACTGGAACGTGTAGCCGTTGAAGTCGGGCTCGTGGTGGTTCAACGGCATCGAGGCGTTGAACTTGTGCCAGTAGTCCTTGTTGTAGGTCTGGAACGAGGAGATCTTGACCGTGCCGTCGTACTGCGGATTCCACGCCGGGGTGTCGGCGTCCAGCCGCTGGGTGAGCACCCCGTCGGCGATGGTGTAGCGCGCCTTGGCACCCAGCTCCCGGTTGGCCGGTGAGGTCCAGTGCGGCAGGTAGTAGGGCAGCCAGCGATTCGTGTTGAGGGTGTTGACGTCGAACTCTTCGGCGAAGTCGATGGTGTAGCCCGGCTTGGCGAGCGGGCTGGGAGGGGTGTCGCCGGCCTGGGCCGGCGGCGCGGTGACGACACCGGCGAGGGTGACACCGAGGATCATCGAACCGGCGGCGGCTAGAACTCTTCGAAAGCGATGCGCCATGAGACACTCCCGGGGAAACGAAAGAAAAGTTCTTTCGGAATATGCCGGTGAGCCCTACCGCTGTCAAGAGCCATCGGTGAAGAGCTCTGCGCGGACCGCGTCCCGGGCGGTCTCGACCGCGCCGATGGCCACCGCGTCGTCTCCCAGCGCGGAGATCGCCAGAACTGGCAACTCGTACAGAATCTCGGCGAGGTGGCGCCGTACCGGCTTCATCACCGTCTCACCCGCGCGCGCGATGCCGCCGCCGACCACGACCAACTGCGGGTCCATGGCGAGAACCATGGCGCCCACTCCTTCGGCGAGTGCCCGCGCGTAGTCGTCGACGGCCTCGACAGCGCGCTTGTCCCCCCGCCTGGCCTGCGCGAAGACCCACTCGCGGGAGTTCATGCCGGGAGCGACCCCCGCGTCGGAGAGCAGCTTGCGAGGTGCCACCTCCCAGCCCAGGCCCGGGTGCCGGCCGATCTCGCCGGCAGCCCCCCGGCCGCCGCCGAACGGCCTGCCGTCCACCAGCACGCCGACGCCGAGGCGGTGCCCGGCATGCACGTACAGGACGTGGTCGACCCCCTGCGCGGCACCGACCCGGTGCTCGGCCAGGACCGCGAGGTTGGCGTCCTTGACGGCGCTCACCGGGCAGTCCAGACGGGCGGTGAGCTCCTTGGCCAACGCCGTGCCGGTCCAGTCCGGAATGGCCACGCTCAGCCGCACGACACCGTCGGCGATGATGCCCGGGGAGCCGGCACAGGCCGCCCACAACCGCGGCGCGTCGGCCGGCATCGTCCGTCGCAGCAGGTTGACAGCGGCGTCGATGCGCTCGGCCGGGTCCAGGTCCGGGTGGATGGCGGCCCGAGCGGCCGCCACCTGCGCGCCGGCGAGGTCGGCGATCCGCACCGACACCGCGTGCGCCCCGATGTCGAGGCCGGCCACGATGCCCGCGTCCGCGGCGAAGCGGTACCGCTGGGCGGGTCGCCCTCCGGTCGGGGCGTTGTCGAAGCCGTCCAGGACCAGGAGTCGAGAGTCCACCAGCGAGGTCAGGATGCCCTGCACGGTGGGGCGGGACAGCCCGGTCTCGCGGGCGACACCGCTGATGGTCAGCGACGGCCCCTCGTAGAGAAGCCGCAGCACACGACGCGTGTTCAGGTGCCGTAAGGCGCTCTGGCCCCCGCCTGGAAGAGCATCACCTACGGTCATTCGCTGCCCCTTGACGTGCGTTCGTAGACGGCTCACTATAGCGAACGCAAGTTTCCTTCGAAACTACTTCCTGCCCAGGGAGACCCCCATGAAGTCCATGCCATCGGTGAAGAGTGCGCTCAGCGCGGCCGCCGTGCTTCTCGCGCTCGGAGCGTGCGCACCCGGCAGCTCATCCAGCGATGAACCGGCCGCCGACGCGAACGCGGCCGTCCAGACCGGCGTTCCGTCCGGACAGGTGGAACTCAACCTGATCGCCACCCCCGAGTCGGGTGCCGCCATGAAGGACATCATCCCGGCATTCCAGGCCAAGCACCCCAACGTCAAGATCAACTACGTCGACACCACGTACGATGACTACAACAAGTCGCTCAACCTCGCGCTGTCCAGCGACACCTCGCCCGACATCGTGCTGCTCAACGCGGTGGGCACCACGGTCAAGGACCAGCTGATCCTCAACCTTCAGCCCTATGCCAAGGCGTACGGCTGGGAGTCGGCGTACCCGGCCGGACAGCTCAACCAGTGGCGGATCGCCAAGGACGGCACCACCCTCGGTTCGGGCGACCTGTACGCGGCACCCGCGTCCTTCTCCCAGGTCGGGCTCTACTACAACAAGGCCAAGTTGAAGAAGCTCGGCATCGCCGCGGCTCCGGCCTCACTGGAGGACCTCGAGGCCGCCCTGGCCAAGGCCAAGGCCGGCGGTGAGACCCCGCTGCAACTCGGCAACAAGGAGGGTCACGCCTCCTTCCCGATCCAGCTCATCGGTCAGTCCACGGACGGCCCGGCCGCGTACGCCAAGTGGGTCTTCGGAGAGGGCGGGTCCACCTTCGACACCGCCGGGAACGCCAAGGGCGCCCAGAGCATCACCGACTGGGGTACGAAGGGCTACTACTCCAAGGACGCCAACGGCATCGACCTCCAAGGCGCGGTGGACAAGTTCACCAAGGGCGACGGCGTCTTCTTCGTGGACGGTTCCTGGGACTCGAAGAAGATCGGCGACGCGCTGCGCGGCGACGCGGGCTTCGTGCCCTTCCCCGGCCCCAAGGCCACCGCCATCGGCACGTCGGTCGCGTACGGGATCTCGCGGAAGTCGAAGAACGCGCAGGCCGCCGCCGCCTTCCTGGACTTCCTGCGCGGCCCGGAGGCCGCCAAGGCCTCGTTCGCGCAGGGCTTCCTGCCCTCCGACACCTCGACGGTGACCGCCGAGCCCGGCACCATCTCCGCCGACCTGATCGCCGCGTGGAACAAGGTCAACGCCGATGACGGGCTCATCGGGTTCAACAACAACGCCACCGCGACCATGAACGACACGCTGGTCGCCGAGACCCAGAAGCTGATCGCGGGCAAGGTCGACGCCGCCACGTTCATCCGAGCCGTCCAGTCCGACTGGGCCAAGACGCATGGCTGACAGCCTCGCGAATCGCGCGACCGTCCGGGACCGTACCGTCGTCGCATCCGCGACGCCGGTGCGGGCCCGGCGCTCGCGGGCACGACACGTACCGCTGCTCTACACCGCACCGGCGCTGCTCTTCTACGCGGCCTTCGTGATCGCGCCATGGCTACACAGCCTGTGGATCTCGTTCTGGGACTGGAACGGGATCGGCGTCGCCACCTGGGCCGGGCTCGACAACTACCGGGAGATCCTCGCCGACCCGGCGCTGCGGCTCTCCCTGGTCCACGCCTTCGGGCTGATCCTCTTCTACTCGGTCATCCCGATCTGTTTCGGCCTGGTGCTGGCGTCGCTGGTCGCGAACGTGCCCTGGAAGGGCATGCCGTTCGTCCGTACCGTGATATTCCTGCCGCAGATCCTTCCACTGGTAGCGGTCGGCAGCGTGTGGAAGCTGTTCTTCGACGATGACGGACCGTTCAACGCGCTGCTGCGCGCGGTCGGCCTGTCCGACGTCACCCGGGCCTGGCTGGGTGACTTCACCTGGGCCTACCCGGCGGTCGGAGTCGTCGGGACCTGGGTCTCGACCGGGCTCTGTTTCCTGCTGCTGTACTCCGGAATCGGCAAGATCGATCCGGCCCTGTACGAAGCCGCCCGGCTCGACGGCGCCGGCGCGATTCACGAGTTCTGGCACGTCACCGTGCCGGGTCTGCGCCGGGAGATGTCGGTGGCGGCGACCGTCACCGTGATCGCCGCCCTGGCCAGCTTCGACGTCGTCTACGTGATGACCGGCGGCGGCCCCGGCGAGTCGACCATGGTGCCCGGTGTCGCCATCTACCGGCTGACCTTCACCGCAGGGCAGGTCGGCACCGCCTGTGCGCTCGCCGTCGTCCTGTCCCTGTTGACCTGCGCGGTCATGTTCGCCCTGAACCGCCTCACCCGGGAGAAGCCATGATCCGGTCGCTGACCCGGTTGTCGCTGCTGGCTGCTACAGCCTCGGTGCTCGTTCCCTTCTACGCGATCCTCGCCGCGTCGCTGCAACCACAGGACAATCTCAGCCCGGGCCTCGCGTGGCCGTCGGATCCGCAGTGGCACAACTACGTCGACGCCTGGTCGTCCGGCGGGTTCGCGGACCTCATGCGGTCCAGTCTGATCATTGCGCTCGGCGTCGTACCCCTCGCATTGGTGCTCGCGACGCTCGCCGGATACGGGCTGGCGATGATGCGGCTCGCCGTCCGGGGGCCGATCTTCGCGTTGCTCATGCTGGGTCTGGCCCTGCCGTACGAGTCGATCGTCATCCCGCTCTACTACGACCTCAAGTCGATCGGTCTCCTCAACACCTACTGGGCGGTCATCCTGCCGCTCATCGGGGCGTTCATGCCGTTCGGGGTGTTCTGGATGCGCAGTCACTTCGAGTCGCTGCCCCCGGAGCTCATTGAGGCCGCCGAGATGGACGGCGCGTCCAGCAGGCAGATCCTGCGCCGGGTCCTGCTGCCCACCGCCCGGCCGGCGCTCACCACTCTCGGCCTTCTCTACTTCATGTGGGCGTGGAACCAGTTCCTGCTCGCGCTGATCCTCATCCAGGACCCGGCGATGCGCACGGCGCCGTCCGGGCTCGGCAAGTTCATCCAGGCCTACGGCCGCAACATCCCGCTGCTCAGCGCCGGAACGATCATCGTCATCGTGCCCGTGGTCATCCTCTACCTCTTCTTCCAGCGCCACTTCGTCAAAGGCATCCTTTCCGGCGCCATCAAATAGGAGACACCTGATGTCCATCACTCTGGCAATCGTCGGTGCCGGAGCGCGAGGCGCTGCCTACGCGCGGCTCGCCGTCGCCACCTCCAAAGCCACCATCGCAGCTGTCGCCGATCCCGACCCCGCCCGCCGCAGCACACTGGCCGATGAATTCGACGTACCCGCGGAGCGCCGGTTCGCCTCGTGGGAAGACCTCGCCGCACAGCCCCGGCTCGCCGACGCAGTGATCGTCGCGACCCCCGATCGCGCGCACGTCGAGCCGGTGGTGGCCTTCGCCGAACGCGGCTACGCGATCCTGCTGGAGAAGCCGATGGCGCCGCTGCCCGAGCAGGCGGAACGCATCGTCACCGCAGCCGTCGACAACGACGTCCTCCTCGCCGTCTGTCACGTACTCCGGTACACGCCCTACTCCCGGACGCTCAAGCGACTCGTCGACTCCGGGCGGATCGGTGCAATCGTCAGCATCGACCACCTGGAACCGGTCGGCTGGTGGCACCACGCCCACAGCTACGTGCGCGGCAACTGGGCGGTGGAGGCCGAGTCGTCCTCGATGCTGCTGGCCAAGTCGTGCCACGACATCGACTGGCTCGGCCATCTCATCGGCCGACCCGTCCGCCGGGTCTCCTCCTTCGGCGGCCTCGCCCACTTCCGGCCGGAGAACCGACCGGCCGGAGCGGCCGGGCGCTGCGTCGACTGCCCGGTCGAACGGTCGTGTGCCTACTCCGCGATCCGGATCTACGAGCGTTTCCTCGGCGACCCCGTCCACGAGGCATGGCCGTTGGGCGTCCTCACGGACGATGTCAGCGCCGACGGCGTCCGCAAGGCCCTGGAGGACGGCCCGTACGGCGTTTGCGTCTACACAGGACGCAACGACGTCGTCGATCACCAGGTGGTCAACCTCGAATATGAGGGAGGCGTCACCGTCGCCTTCACGATGACGGCGTTCACCGCGCTCGACTTCCGCAAGACCCGGATCTTCGGCACGCTCGGCAGCATCGAGGGCGACGGCCGTAGCCTGCACGTCCACGAGTTCCTCACCGACACCGTCGAGACCATCGACCTGGATCCCGACGGCGACGCCTCGGCCGCCGACGGGCACGGTGGCGCCGACGCGGCACTCATCGAGGCGTTCATCGCGGCAGTCGCCACCGGAGACCGCTCACTGGTCACCTCCGGGCCCGAGGAGAGCATCTCCTCGCACCGGGTCGTGTGGGCGGCGGAGCGGTCCCGGGCCACCGGCAGCGTCATCGAGCTCAGCCCCGCCACGCCGAGGTAGGCGAACGGGCGCACTGCCAAACCTGGTGGGCGATGCGGGAATCGAACCAGCGAACCACGGTATGGACTCGCGTCAGGCCCATGGGATCGGGCCTGACGCGAGGTCGCACCGTGGAACCGCGTACCTCAATAGCGTCGGCGGTGGGCAGGCGCGCCACGGCCATGCGGCAGATCCGGCTGTTCGGTCGCGTGGGATTTCGCGCTACCCAATGGACCTGTGCAACAAAGTACCTGAACTGCTTTGCCCAAGGACATCGCGCAGGGCACAACCCGGCGGACGACCCAGCCGACGCGCTCTACGCGGCGAGAATGATGATTCCGCTCCAACGCTCCGGAGCGAATCTGGGCGACGAAATGCTCAACTGGGCCGGCGGTCGGGCCTACGAGGCCGGGGTGACCCGATTGCGCCTCGACGCCTGGACGACGAACACCCGGCTGCACGCCTACTACCAGGGACAAGGCTTCCGACACGTCCACACCGTCGAAACTAGGATCTCCGGCACCTGCTTCGAACGGCCCGCGCAGCCGTAGACAGACGGACGGCTCAAGACCGAATCGGCCTGACACACTCACGCCGACAGCGGCCCCGACACACCAACGCAGGCGGACAGCGGCACTACGGCCGCCATCGACCGCAGTACGGGTCGGGTGACGATGAACGCCTTCCCCCAGACCGCGCAGCCGAACCTATTCAGCGACGACGAAGAACCCAGAACATGACGTCGATCGTCCGCGTCGGCGTCCTCATTGGGCAGCCCCCTACCTACCTGTCCACGGACGTTGCCACACGACGGGTCAATGACTGACAGCTGCTGATCATGACCATCGCCGCTGCTCCCCATCTGCTAGACGGACTGTTCCCTGACCTGCGACGACCTGGTCAGCGCGCTGGTCACGGTTGCTCCTGGGCTCACGTCGTTGATGGCTGGTTGCCGACGTTTCACAGTGCCTTGTGCCCCGTGTGTGCCCCGGCTGCCGCCGGTGGATCCACGGCCGGTCTAGCATCCCGACGTGGACTTGGACCCTGATGACAGCCACTTGAGTACCGAGGACCTGGAGTCCGTCCGGGCCGCCAGCTCGGCGCTCCATCAGCAAGGGTGGCGCAAGGAATTCACGATCGAGGAGATGATCGGCAAATGGGCGTGGCTCGTCGCCCAGGTTGAGCGGGGCTACTCCGACCTCGTTTATGAGTACACAAATGATCTCTACTGCAGAGACTGGCTAGCTAAGGTGTGGCCCCACGTGACTCACCCCGTTCGGTCATGCTGGCACTCGATGCTGCAACCGCTGGACGAGCGTTTCCGAGCCGCCACGATTGAGGATGGCGGCCTCGCAGTAGGCCGCTACCACCAGATCACTCCCGGAATGGGCTGGTGGTGGCATCGGCGGCCCAAGAAGCTCGTCGGCGATCTGGCCGACGCTCTGGGCAAGGCTGAAGAGACTCCTTGACCCCCAGGCAGCCAACACGAATCGTTGACCTGCTGTTCCACCGGCGCTGAGCGGCCGGATGAATCCTCCGGTGTCCATGCTCGTCCGTCGGCGCCAACAGTCCACCGACGTCCGTGGTCGTCCGTGACTGCATGCCTTGGTTGTCACTCATTTCGTCACTCACCACCGGGTGGGTGTTCGCGTCACAGGCGTGCATGGTCAGCCGTCGCCCTCATCACCCTCGTCGTCCCCGTAGACGTCCAGCCATAGACCACCCGGCAACTTGAGCAACCGATGGAGAAGGTCACGGTCAAGCTCCACGGCATGTTCTGCAGCGTGGGAGCCGAGGAAACAAAACCAATTCGCCCAGTAGCCCCCATCGATGAGCTGCCATAGCCGGTCCGTCACCGGCTCCAAAATGTCGAGCAAGCTCCCCAACTGCTCGGCAAGCTCGACGTCGCTCTCGGGCCTCTCCGCACTGCTGAGCAACCAGCCGCACTCCTCATGCCGAGTCGCACTTCGGGAGCCGACCGGTGTGCCCGCCTCGAACACGTCGCTCGGTTGAATGCCCAGGAGTTGCGTCACATGCGCAGCGGTACGCTCCCCGCCACCATGAAGGCGGAACGTCGCCATGGTCCTCATACATCTCAGTGTGCTCGGTCGTGGCCCGGCTACCGTGCCCCAACGTCGTCGGCCGACGCCGACCCCTTGACCCCCAGGCAACCAACACGGGTCGCTGGCCTGCCGTTCCACCGGTCTTGACCTGCTGAAACCGTCCATGAAAGTCCCTGCTCGCCCGCTGACGTCCGTCCCGATCGTCACCCGGCTAGTCACCCAGCCGTTTCACTCCCACAGGTCGGCACTCTCGTTGCCGGATGGGTCCGTCTCCCCCAGAGACTCATGCAGCCCCCCGATCTCGCGGCCCGTCGGGTTGCACTCCGCGTCCGTCTCGATCCGCTAAACCGCTTGCCACCTGATCGGCAATATTGAACGTGGTACGGCACTCGGGACAGGTGAAACGGCCGAACAACTTTGTGAGGGAGGTAGCCACGAATTCACGACCCGCCTGCACGGCCTCGGCATGCAAGCGTTCGGCCAACTCCGAGGAGAGGCCCGGTTCGATGGTGGATTCCCCAGGCTCCAGGCAGAGGAGTAGTTCGCTCTCGCACGCTGGGCATTCCAGTTCGGCCTCACCGCCGTTGATATGACTCAGTTCTGAGCTCCAGACTTTCTCACCGTCCAAACCGAGAACTGCCCGTTGTGGACCCACGAAGGTGAAGTCGTGAAAGGCCTCGTCCGCCAGACCATCACAGGCGAGCGCCCGTAAGGTGGCGATCTCCTGGGCGTACAACGTGCGGCTCGCGGCGTCGGCCGCCCGTGCGACCACCCCCGCGAGTGCCAGGACCTCGACCCGTTCGCGCCGGGAGAATGTCGAGCAGGTCCGGGCCAGCCAGGGCAGGACGGCAGGCTCTGGGAGATCCCAAGTGCCATCAGGCGACGGTCCATTCCAGATTCGTTTCCACGCTGGAGAATTCGAATTCGCCGCCGCAGCGTCCAGTGTCTCTTGATCAACCTTCACCGCGACGAAGCCTCCCACAGACGCAGATCGCCGCCGCCATCTGCAGGAGCTTGGGTTACAAAATGCGGGTCAGCCCGTGCATCGCGGCGAACTGCGTGTCCGGACGCGGTGCGGGCAGCCGCAGAAGGTCATCGGCGTCGCGGTCGCGCTGTTGGCTGCCCAGCACGATCCCGGCGCGTTCGAGTGTCGGGTGACCAACGAAGGGAACGAGCGCGTCGACTGGCAGATGCGGCGCTGCCACCAGGAGTTCCCGCAACTGTGGTGCCGCGGCGAGGCCCTGGAGGGCTGCCGGATGGCGGAGATGACGCATCCCGAGGCATTCGGCGCGCGTCAGCATGATGCTGGAGCTGAAGTCCGGAAGCCGGTCGACGGTGAGCGTTTCCAGCCACAGCCACTGCAATGCCGGCAGGTGTGTCACCGGGGTGAGGTCGTTGAGCTTTCGAACCTGGCGCAGTGCCAGGTAGCGGAGTGTGGGGAGATGGGTGAGCCATTCGCTGTTTGTCAACGAGCCGAGGGTCAGCGCCAGGGCCTGAAGGTGTGGCAGGGCGATGACGGGCAGGACGTGGTCGACGGGAAGCCGCCACAGCGACAGGTCCCGCAGACCCGGGTTGGCGTGCAGCAGTTCGGGAAGCCCACGCCGGTGCTCGGCGACCCTCAGCCGGCGAAGCCGACGAAATTGGGCAACAGGAGCGAGGTCGAGAGGCTTCCGGGTCTCGCCGATGTCAAGGAACTCCACCTCAGCGCTCAACTGATCCAACGGGGCCAGATCGGTCAGGTGCCACAGGCCCGCGACGCTGAACCGGCGAACATGTGGAAACCAGCGCAGGAACCGCAGCGTCGCCAAGTCGTCATCGAACCCGTAGACCCGAAGCGGAACCATCGGATGATCCCCCAGGAGCGCGGCCACCGACCGATACTCCGCCTCGGCGAGCGGCTCCTGGAACTGGACAACACCCGCATCCCCCAGCCGGGCGCGGAGCTGCGCAACATCGACCGGACTCCGCACCTCCACGACACTGCCCATCCCCAACATGATCCTCCACCGCCCACCGCCCACCGGCAGCCGGATCATGCAGGTGATCTGCGCCGCCGCGGTGCCAGTAGGGTCAGCCGGTGACCGCGTACGACATCGCCGCCAGATTGCCGACCATCGGACGGCTGCGGCAACGCTGTAAAGCGTTGGCCGTGCTGGAACGCATCATCGATGGTGGAGCACCGTACTACGCCTACACCTCAGCATGGGGTCCGGACGAGGCGGCGCTGATGAGCAACGGAAGTGGTGACGAGTGGGCGGTCGTGTTCACCGCCGACGGAGCGTTCATCCGGGTCTTTGACCATGAGTCGACCATCTCGCCCTACGGTGGCCCGGACCATGAGTTGTGGCCGGGTCTGCTTGACGGCATCCCCGCCGCGCTACGCCCGCAGGTGGGTGAACCCGCCTTCTGCGATGAGAACGGGCAGTTCATCGCGACCGCAGTGCTGTGGCGACTATCCGATGACGACCGTTGGCACGCTGGCGACGGCATCAGCTTTCCACCACTGCGCGGGCCGTACGACGACACCGGGCCGGACGGTTCCGGCATGCTCAAAATCATGCTCGACGACATCGTCGATCACTACATGGAGTTCGCCAGCGACTACTACGAGATTGAGCTGAACCGCGCCGCAGTCGAGCACATCGTCGCTCACCTGCCGCTCACCGACACCGTGATACAAGCCCTGAACCCGCAACTCACCCTCGCTGACCTGAGCAAGGACATCGCCGCGATCAGCTACCCGGCCCCCGCGCCGTAGCGGTAGGCGGAGCAAGCCGCTCGCCCCGCAAGCGCCAGGCTCAGCACGGCCATGGGCAGACGCTGTTCGACATGATCGTCGAGATCATCCAGGCCACGGCCCAGACGGCAGCGAGTCCAACGAAGGCAACATCCTCGAGTTGCTCTGAACCGTTCGGCCGGATGTGCCGAACCCTGACCTGTTGCCGCCAGACCCTGGCAGGATCCGCTCACTGGCTTCAGGCCTCCGTCGGCGGCTACTACATCTACTAGCAAATCGCGGCTACTAGATCAGTACATCCCTCACCGTCTGGATGAACTGTCGGGCCGGTGGCCGCCGAGCGCTCAGACGGCGAACCCCAGCGCCGTCGCCCAGCACCTCCGCGCAATCTGCGGGTTGACAGCTCGCTCGCCCCTTCTTTCCGGGGGCGGCCAGTGCGGTGGGTCGCGGTCCGACAAGATCGTGGGCGCATCCAACGCTCCTACCAGCCGTTGACAGAAGAAGAGCATCTGTCGCTAGCCGAGTGCGCCCGGTCCCGGCCCGACGGTGCCTGGATGAGCTGGGAGACCAAGGGATGAGATGCCGCAAGGCGCATCAGGGCCACCTGGCGACGATGGTGGTGATGGGTGTGCTGTTCAGCGGATGCGCGAGGCAGGGCCACCCGGAGGCAGCAGACCCAAGAACGCCGGTCACGGACACCACGAGGGCTGTGGTGCCCTTAGCGCCGGAGATGCTGATCGGCTCCTGGACGCTCGTTGACGTTGCTGACCCCGGCGCGGGCAAGATCCTGCGCCTCGCAGACAGTGACCTGCACTTGATCGGCAGCCGCTGCGGCACCCTGGGCGGATCATGGCGGGCCAACGATGAAGGTGTCTTCCTCGCCGACATCTGGTCGGCTTCCACGGCCGTCGTCGAAGGCACGCCTGGCTGCGCCAAGGCTAGTCAAGAGACACCCGGGTGGCTGCGGAGCGTGACCGCCTACCAGTTCGACGGCGCGGGTATGCCAGTACTTCTCGACGGACGTGGGCAAGTGGTCGTCCAGCTGATCCCCGGCGCGACACCGACTCCCGAACCCGACAAGGCCGAATCCGTGCTGGAACCGCCGGTGGTCACCGACGAGGCTCGACGGGCCCTGGCGCCAGCCGTCGAACTACCGGCGACGCTCGTACCCGCAGACCAGCACCAGCCGATGGGCCGTTGGACGCCCAAGAGCGGACACAAGGGGGCCTACCTGGAGTTCACCACAGACGGTGAGTGGCACGCATCCGACGGCTGCAACGACCAGACCGGCCGATGGGTTACCTCTGCCGGCGGCACCCTGCTCGCCACCGCAAGACCAACCACGCTGGCGTTCTGCGCCGACAACGTACCGATCGACCAATGGCTCACAACGGCCAGACGAGCCGGTCTCGACGGCAATGTTCTCGTGCTTCTCAACGCCCACGGCCACGAGACAGGCCGGCTCTCCCCCACGAACTGAACGCCGTCAAGTAACAGCTTCTGACTCATCGACTTCGGCATCGACACCCGGGAGAACGCCGACGAGGACGGTGACAACCGACCGTCTTCTCGGATGCCGCGCCATACCAAGGCATACCAGGGTGTTGGGTATGAGCTCCGCCGGCGATGGTCCCTATCTGACGTTAAGGATCAGCAACGGCCTGCTCCTCGTGCGGGATGGTGTCGGCACTTGGCTAATCCATGGCGCTGCCGACGAGTTGGTCTACCCGGCCGCCGACCGGCCGGTGTGGCTGTTGCCACTGCTGGAGCACACCCCGAGCGACGTCAGTGCGGAGTTGGCTGACGTGTCGCTAGCCGACACGCCGCTTCCCGCCCTCGTGCGGTTCGCGCTCACCGCATGGGGAAAGCACTGGCCGACACTGGCACTCGATTGGTTGGACGCCGGCTGGCCGACCCGGGATCTGCGCGACGTACTGGCCGACATGAAGGACTCGCGCGAACTCTCCCAGCCGCTTCGCTACCGAGCACTTCGCCTCTGGAGCACCTCGGCACCTGCCTGACGGCCTGACAAGCCCGAATCCCGGAGCCGCCTCGACCATCGCCGGACCTACACCGCACTGCACGCACAATCCCTCGATGACGTTCGACTTCGGTGCGGCATGATGGGCGTTCATGGGCAACACCGATCCGTACGTGACCATCACGGAACCGACCTTCGTGGCACGGATCCTTCTCAATCCCCACACGGACACCGACGAGCCTCTAGCCAACGTGGATGCCTTCGTCGATCTTCCTGACGGCTCCAGTTGGGCCCTGACGATCTTCACCGTCGACGAGGTCCGCCGCCTGCTTGGGAGTTGGAAGAAGACCGGCGAAGTCGCGAACGGCAGTTACTTCTGGGCCGTTGACCAGCTGATCGTGCCGGAACCGGGCGTGTCGGCCATGACCAGAGCGATCCGAGAACTGGTTCGCAGCGGGGAGATAGAAAGCGTCGGTGTCCGATGCGGGGATCCGGACTGATGCCGCCCTGGGCGCACCCACGAGGGGTGATGGTTCGGAGGGTGCCAGGCACGGGTGGCGGCAAATCCGGATGCCGATCGGGAGCTGTGCTCACGTCAGCGTGGTCGAGATGTCGATCGTGGTGAGGTGGCCTTTGCCGATGGCGTGTACCAGGGATCGACCGTCGGCAAGTAGCCGATCGATGCGTGCCGGCAGTCGCACGCAACCGAAGGTTTCCCCGGCCCGGTTCACCATGATGAGTTGGTTACCGGCGCGGGCGAAGAGTGCACCTCCGCAGACGGGGACACCCTCACTGGTAGCACCCGGCGGGAGGTGCGTCACCTCGGTACGGGCACTGCGGTCGAGATCGATGATCGTGACCCCGGCGTCTTCAGCCAGCCACAGCGTCCGACCGGTGAGGAGCAGGGGCAGCGATGGCAGGTCACGGTCGTGCCGCCACAGGATCTCCATGCCGCCACTGGCCGGATGCAGGGCCATGACGGTGCGCCTACCGCTGAGAAAGACGATACGGCCGTCTTCGCTGGCGCTGAAGGCGATGCCGGAATCGGGAAAGTGCACCGGCGCTGGCAGCGACCACTCACCCCTCGCAACGCCGGTCCGAGCGTCCAACAGCAACAGTGCCGCCTGTTTGGCAGTCGCGATGAGGACCGCGTCGGCCGTGCAGCCCGGCATCGGGTCCAGTCGTACGGTCAGCGGCCAGGCCAAGCTGCTGTCCGACGCCGGTCCCGGGAACTGGCCCGGAAGAAGCTCGCCGTTGGTCAGATCCACCCGTATCAGCGGACGGTAGCCGCGCCACCCGCCCAGAAAAACGATGGATCCACTCACACTGATGTAGTGGCGCAGGCGCAGCTTCGGTGTCGACCACGTCCGCTGCCCGCTGTGCACGTCGAAGCAATGCAGGACACCAGCCTGACTCAGATAAAGACAGCGGTCCCCCGCGACGACGGTAGTGCCCCAGCAGTCCTCAACCTCCTGCTCCCATAACGGCGCCCCGCTCTGCGGGTCCAGTCGAACAAGACGCGAGTGCCGCTCCGCTACAACAAGGACACCGGACGCCGCCGCCAACGCCGCCGCGCTCGAACGCAGGTGCAGAAGCCGCGACCACAGCACCTTCAGCCGTTGATCCACGAGCCCAGTGTCGCGCACGATCCCGAGGATCTAGCTCCAGCGGCACGCCGTTATCGCCAGCGCCTGGCGAGCAGATCGTCGATGGGACCCCGCTCATCGGCAAGGCCTGGTGTTCGCTGCACGGACTGCTCCTGACGAACTGTGACACCCGATCGGCGGCAAACAGTGAACTTGAATGTCCTGCCTGCACCCGGGTCCGTGATTGCTGAAGACTTTTTGCGCCGAACTGCGTTAGAACCAGGTCCACGGTCGTACAAGTCGCCACAGGCGCCCACGCCAGCGCGCACGCCGAGGATGCAAGAAGACCTCAATGTCCTCCAGAGCGTTGCCGGCAGTCCCCCTGACGTGAGGCCTGGCGCGTACGTGGCGGAGTGCGGGTACTACCCGATCTTCGTCGAGTTGACCGTAGACCCTCGCGAGGTGCCCGAGGCAAGTGGCTGCAAGTGCCTGCACCTGGTGGTCATGGTGATCGAGCAGAGTCAGGTAGAGCTCCTGCGACGCCTTCCAGTCGCCGTCGCCGTACAACGCGCATCCGACCATTGCATCCGTAGCCCCGACGATGTCGTTGCGGTCGAGAGCCCTCCGCACATCGGCGGGCGTTGCCGACGGAGGGTTGTGAAAGGTGTGGTGCTCGTGGCTCATGGCCAACATCTTTGATCATCGCGGCCGCCGCGAACATCCGCTTATCGACAGATCCGTGCACCTCGAACTCATGGGACGAGCGGCGTCGGCCGGTCGTCTAGCTCACGGCGCCAAACCCGTGTCCAGCGTTCCTCGGCTGGGGAGGCACGCCAACGTGCGGCGGGGCCGTCCGGATGGACGCCACAGGTCGGGCATGCGAGGCCCGGGCGCCTTTCGATGCCGCATGCCAGGCAGTGCCTGTCGACGCTGATTCCGGCATCGTGGCGATCGAGGACCGCTTGGACGACCGTGGCGAGAGGTCCCGTCGGGTGGTGCTCAGGGTCGGGACAGTAGGCGATCCGGGACCAGCCCCACGAGTTCCAAGGTGGCGGCGTCCGTGGGAGTCGTCTGCTAGTGGCCTTCTCTCGACGCCGCAGAGCGGCGTACTCCTGCGCACGCTGAACGACCACGTCGCGCGTCCGCTGCAGTTCGTCAGCGGCACGCACGAGCGCGTCGAGATCGTCGGTGAGACTGCGTGGGATACCGGGCGGCGACGACCAGGTGGTGCCAGGTGGCGCGGAATCCGTACGGGGCACAGTGCAGAGCGCACTCCCGCAATGCGTAGAGCCTGCGCTGCGGCGAGAGCGTGCTGTCGCGGACGCGGCGCGCCTGCGCAGGGAAACTGGTCACGGAGCAATGATGGCGCTCTCTGTGGGACGGCACGACCACGTTTCGGTGCCCGGACGAACCACAACGCAGGACGAGACGGCTCTCACCGTGAACACACGCGCATCGGCAAGTGCGGACACCGTTCTGCTGCCGCCACAGGGCACCAACGCTGACGCCTTCGGGCGCGCCGAAGAGGTCACCGCAGAGGATGCGCTGGTCACGGCGCCGCGAGTGAGATCGGTGTCTCAGCTAATGGAACCAGCTGATGGTCCGGCACGGTGGGAGTGCGCGACCGGACATCGATGTACAGCAGACCTGTCACTGTGACGATCAGCGACCCGCAACCGGGGACACGAGCAATGCTAGAAGCAGCGAGCCCTGACCACTTAGGTCTCCACTGGAAGGTCACGGCGCACCGCTCGCCTATATCACCGCAGGTCAGAGCCCTCGTCTATGCCCTGCGTCGGTGAGCACTTCGGACGCGGTGACCACTTTGCCAACCTGCACCCAATCTGCTCCCAGGTGCAAGGCCCGGCCAACCAAGGGCTCCTTACCGCCTTGACCTGCGCACACTCCCCAGCCAGGCAACATAGAGAGTTGTCGACCGCTGTGCAAAACCGCAGAGCATTCCGCGGTGAGACAGGACGCCACACCCACTCTGACCTGCGAGAACGTGGAGCCGCAGGCAGGGGTGGGTGCAATTGAACGCCGTTCGATGCCATTGGGCGCACTTCAAAGCTGTTCAGGGCACCCCGCTGCTCCCAGCCTGCTCCCCCTAGACCGGGCTCGCGCCGGACCGCCGACCACTCCTGAGCTGCCGGCCCAGTGCTGCGGTTGGCGCTAGCGCTGGCTCCCGCAGCCGCATCGGTCGATCGGGGCAGCATGCCCACGATCACCGCGCCTTTCAGCGGCAGATCAGTGAACGTGATCTTGGTGCTTCGTAAGGCAAAGGATTCGGTGGTCAACCGAAACCGAATCCTGGTTAGCCACGCCAGGTGGACGGGGTCGTCTATCAGATACTGGTTGCATGCCCCCTCTGTCTTGCCTTGGCCGGAGTACGGGTGAAATGGTGAATCGACCCCGGACCCTCAGTCATTCCTGCGGTGTGGTTGGGAGAACCCATGTCCCGTCTGATCGGACGGCTAGTTTGCGCGCTGCTCATTGCGTTTCCGCTGCTGACGGCGGCGCCGGCGTGGGCGTCCGGGCCGAGGAGGCCGACAGCGGTCAACATCCACCCGGCGGGATGGATGTCGAGTTCTGCGTCGGACATCAACAGCCACGGTGAAGTGATCGTCACCGCGACGAACACGGTCAACGGAGAGATCCAACCGCCGCTCGGATTCCTCTGGCAGGCCGGGAAACACACGGTGCTGCGTCCGCTGCCCGGCGGCAACGGCAGCCTTCCGCGGGACGTCAACGAGCGCGGCGAGGTCGTCGGATTCTGTCAGTCCGCGGTCCACGCGGCACGCCCGTGCCTGTGGCGGCAGGGCCGGCCGCGGGACTTGGGCACGCTCGACGAACGAGGTACGGGCACCGCGTTGGCGGTGAACGACAAGGGCGAAGTCGTCGGTGACAATCAGACGTTCATCCGTGGTGGCCTGACCCGCGCCTTCCTTTGGCGGCGCGGCGTCCTGACCGATCTGGGAGGCGTCGGCGACCGCAGCGCCACCGGCATCAACAACCACAGCCAGGTGATCGGCGTGCACTACTCGTCCAACGGACAACGGGCGTTCCTGTGGCAGCGGGGCACTCTGACCGACCTGGGAACCCTCGGCGGCAACGAGACGGTGCCAGCCGACATCAACGAACGCGGGCAGATCGTTGGGACGAGCACCACGGCGGACGGCGTCCAGCACGCATTCCTCTGGCAGCGTGGCCGGATGATCGACCTTGGCACGCCGTCCGGCATCAGCGGGGCACTCGCGATCAACGACCATGGTCAGGTCGTCGGGTGGAGCAACTCGGCGGATGGGGCGGCCCGGGTCTTCCATTGGTACCAGGGTGTCCGCACCGAGTTTCCCGGGTATGACGCCCGCATCAACGAACGAGGCTGGATCGCTGGCACCACCGCAGGCGACCCACGACGAGCCTTCCTGTTGCGCAACCGCCGGATGGTCACCGGCGATCCGGCGGCCGCCGTGATGGCACTCAACAATCGGGGAATGCTGGCCGGGTGGACGAACACACCGGGCGGCAACCACGCGACCGTGTGGAAGTGATGACGGGGGCGACCGACAGGCGCCAGCACGCGCTGGTCTGCTGCAAGGGTGCCTGAACGGCGGTCAGCCGCCCTGGGGCGAGCGCGTACCCGCCGACGTCTCGGCGAGCGCATCCTCACACCCTCGCAGCGCGCACTGCCGGCGGCTAGTGTGCGCGCATCTTCGCCCCACGGGGAACGGTTTTCGGTCTGCAAGGATGCCTGCATGGACGAAAAGATCACGCCCATCCTGCACACTGCGGACGCTGAAGCCTCGGCGACCTGGTACGCGCGGCTCGGCTTCGCCAAGCAGTGGGAGCACCGCTTTGAGCCCAGCTTTCCGCTGTTCGTATGCGTCTCACGCGAGCCGATGCAGCTCTACCTGTCGGAGCACCGAGACGATGCCCGACCCGACACACTTCTGTACCTCCATGTCGGTGATGTTGAGGCGGTGGCCGCTTCCACGATCTGACTCAGGCCTCGCCATGCCTCCGAACCAATCCGGCACCCAGATCGCCGATCGCTGCCTTGCCAACCCTGGGGCCACCGGCATCTACCGAGTCACCATCATCGATGGCGAGGCATGCGACAGACGCTGGGCGACAATGGACGCTTGACGCCTTGCCGGGGACAGACGCCGGCCTGCTACTGGCGGCATCGCCTTGGTCGTCGCGCACACGCTAACCCGGCGCACTTTCGTCGACATCGGCGCGGCACCCGGCGAAGGTGGAATTCGTCGCTCGCTGGGCCGCCGCCCCCTGACTATGGCGGCACTGGCCATCTTCACGGCGCCCAGCGGGGCGGCCAGGGCACCGCAGATTGTCTGACTGTGGGGCAGGCTTTTGTCGGAGCCTCATGATGCTGCCGGAGCTTGCATCTGGACGGATGCGGTCGAACGATCGGGGCATCGGACTGCCCGGTCGCCGCCCGCGGGACTGCCCAACTAGAGCCGCTGCTCCCAATCTGCTCCCAATGTAAGCGGCACATACGGCGAAGCTCGTTACCGACTACTTCGGTAACGAGCTTCTGACCTGCACAAACAGAGGGTGGGCGATGCTGGTATCGAACCAGCGACCTCTTCGGTGTGAACGAAGCGCTCTCCCACTGAGCTAATCGCCCTCAGCGCCACTGACTCTACCCGATCGTGGAACCGGACCGGAAATCCGGGGTCAGTGCGTCGCGAGGTAGTGCATCGCCTCGGCCACCACGTCGATGCCGAGGCTGTACTTGAGGGACAGCCAGACCACGGCGCCCACGAAGACGAGGCCGACGGAGCCGAGCACGATTCGCACCGCCAGTGATTGTCGGGTCACCCACTGTGTCCATCCGTGGACATGTCGGCGGGTGAAGCCGAGCAGCCGGCGCGCCCAGTGGTATTCGACGGCCCAGATGCCCAGCCCGGCGATCACCAGCAGCCAGCCTGGACCGGGCAGGGGAATGAGAGCGATGCCGATGGTCACCACGAGCGCCCCGGCGATCGCGATGAAGATCTTGAGCGCGATCCGGCCGGTGGGGTTGGCCCGGATGAGATCGAGCGTCACCGTGATCCGCTCCCGCCAGCGGGGGCGGCGTGGCGGGTCCTGCACGGCGGTGCTGCCACCGCCGGGGCCGACAGCTGACCGGTCCGCACCTCGGCCGCTCGGATGATCGGCACCGGAGGCCGGCCGACCGGCCCGTTCGGGCTGCTCCATCGGCACTGCGTACCCCCGCTTTTCGGCTGCTCGGACCGCGACGTTCGGCGGGCCGGGCGCCGCCGACGGATCCATAGAGGATCTCTTCGTCACCATTTCACCCCCCAGTGTCGCTCGGGCCCGTCACTGCAACGGCCGACTGGACGTTACCGGAGTAAGTCGACGACTGAACCACCCGATGCCGGGCGGGATCACGCACTGGGCAGAACCGGAAATTCTACGCGAATCCTCGTATTCACGCGGCCTTTCCGTCCCCCTTCCCACCACTGGGTGAAGTCAGCGTATGGCGGAGCGTAGCCAGGAGTAGCACCTGAGTATGGGAAAAGCGGGACACGCGCGTTCCGCAGCGGTGCCGGGGGGAGAACGTCCATGAGTGTCATCCGACCGACGACCGTAGAGGTCGAGACGTCGCTAAGGCTCGTCGCACCTGACGCCACCGCCTTGCCGGTGCGTGCCAGTCTGCGTTACGACCCTGCTGACCCGTATGCGGTCCATGTCCTGTTCCACGCCGAATCTGCCGGCGGCGAGGCGGTGAGCTGGTCCTTTGCCCGCGAACTGCTGGTCACCGGCCTGGACGAGCCAGCCGGCATCGGGGATGTGCGGGTCTGGCCCTGGGCCACACCGCGCGGTGACTTCGTCGCGCTGGCCCTCTCGTCACCGGACGGCAACGCCCTCTTCGAGGTGCCGCGCAGCGTCCTGGTGCGTTTCCTTCGACGGACGTACGTCGTCGTCCCGCGCGGCCGTGAGGCCGAGCACCTGGACGTCGACACGGCGGTGAACCGGCTGCTCGCCGGTCGCTGAGCACCGCCCGAACGGGCAACACCGGCCACACCGGGGCCGCGCGGATCTGCCGAGTCCGCGCGGCCCCGGCACACACCCGAAGGTGTACGCGGGCAGCCCGACCCGGGTCAGCCGGTGCTCAGCCGTGCGTGGTGATGCCGCCGTCGACGGGGATGACGGCGCCGGTGAGGTACCCGCCGGCGCGCGACGACAGGTAGATGGCGGTGCCGGCCATGTCCTCGGGGCGGCCGATGCGGCCCAGCGGCACCTGCTGCTCGATGGCGGCCCGGCTCTCCGGGTCGTCGAGTGCGAACGCCATCATCTTGCTCTCGAACGGGCCGGGCGCGATTGCGTTGACGGTGATCTGCTCGCTGGCCAGTTGGTGGGCCAGGCTGCGGGTGAGCATGTGCACTGCGGCCTTCGTGGCCGAGTACGCGTACACCTCCATCCACGGCACCCGGATGCCGTCGATCGACCCGATGTTGATCACGCGGGCCGGGTCGTCGGCGCTGGCGGCGGCGCGTAGCGCCGGCAGCAGCGCGGTGGTGAGCCGGAAGACGGCCTTGACGTTGACCGCCCAGAGCTTGTCGAACGCCGCCTCCGGGTAGCCCTCCAGCGGCGCGCCCCAGGTGGCGCCGGCGTTGTTGACCAGCACGTCGAGGCGACCGAAGCGCTCGCGTACGGCGGCGGCCAGCGCCTCGGCGCCGCTGTCGTCGCCCAGGTCGGCGGGGATGGCCTCGCAGCGGCCCTCGGCGGAGAGTTCCTTGGCGACCGCCTCACAGACGTCCGCCTTGCGGGACGAGATGATCACATGGGCGCCGGCCCGGACGAACCCCTGGGCGATCATCAGACCGATCCCCCGCGAACCACCGGTGACCAGGACCGTCTTGCCTTCGACCGAGAACAGCTGCGTCATGCCCATCCCATCGCGAGTCGGCGGAGGCCGCCGGCCGGGTAGGCGGCCGGCGGTGCGCCGGGCGGACCGCGGACCGGACGGCGCTACCGCCGGGTAACGTAGCCCGGCCACGACGATCGCGACAAGCCCGCATCGACGCGCCAACTTCGCTGCGCGCGTCGATCGGGATGCGGTGACCTGCGGTTCGGGCTACCGTCGCAGGCGATGGTCTCCACCGGTCCCTCCCCCGCGCCACCGATCGGAACGGCGTCACCCGTCCCCGACGAGATAGCCACGTTCGCGTTGGCCGACCTCTCCCCTGACCCGCGCTGGCGTCGGCCCGTGATCGTCGAGCGGGAGCTGCTGATCCTCACCACGCGTGGGCACGGCGACGCCGAACCCGACTTCCACCCGTTGCCCTGTCGGCCCGGCACACTGCTGCGGGTCCGCGCCGGCCAGGTGCTTCGCTGCTCCGGTCCGCAGTTCGACGCGACAGTGGTCGCCTGGGACCCGGAGGCGCTGCGCGGCTTCGACGTCGACCTGGACACACCGGTGACCTGGCGGCAGTTGGCCGGCGAGGACGAGGACGCGGTGATCACCGAGGTGAGCCAACTGGTGGTGGACTGCCAGCGGCACCCCGACACCGTCGCCGCCCGCGCGCTGCTCCGCCACCAACTGGCCGTACTGCTGCTGCGGCTGGCCCTGGGCAGTGCCGACCGGTCGACGCCCCGCCCCGAGGACGAGACGTTCCACCGGTTCTGTCGGGAGGTGGAGCACAGCTACGCGCACACCCGCCGGGTGGAGGATTACGCGGCCGAGCTCCGCTGCTCGGTGCGGACCCTGACCCGGGCCTGCCTGGCCGTCACCGGTCGCAGCGCCAAGCAGGTCATCGACGAGCGCGTCGCGTTGCAGGCCGGCCGACTCCTCGCCGCGACCGACCAGCCGATCGCCCAGATCGGCCGGCACCTCGGCTTCTCCGAGCCCACGAACTTCGGTCGCTTCTTCACCCGGGAGGTCGGCGTCAGCCCCGGTGCGTTCCGGGCCGCGCGCGACCAACCGGCCGCCCGGGTGATCCGGCCCCGGCCGCCGACCGAGCCGACGGGCGCCGACGGCGGCGGTTTCCGCGCGGGCGGATCCGCCAACGGTTCTCACACCACGCGACCCGGGTCGCCCACCACACCGGCCAACGGCACCGGGCGGGCATGATGACACTGTGCAGATCTCCGCGCGCGGCGACTACGCGGTACGGGCAGCGCTGAGCCTCGCCACCGCGTACCCCTCGCTGCTGTCCACCCAGGCCATCGCCGCAGAGCAGGACATGCCTCGCAAGTTCCTGGAGGCGGTCCTGGCGGATCTGCGCCGGGCCGGAATCGTGCGCGCCCAGCGCGGCGCCGAGGGCGGCTACACGCTGGCCCGACCGCCGCGCGAGGTGACCGTCGGCGCGGTGCTGCGGGCCGTCGAGGGCCCGCTCGCCGGCGTACGCGGGCTGCGCCCCGAGGAGACCCGGTACGAGGGTTCGGCGGAAAACCTGCCCGGCCTGTGGGTGGCGGTGCGCGCCGCCGTGCGGCGGGTCGTCGACGAGGTGAGCCTCGCCGAGATCGTCAGCGGTCGGCTGCCCGCCCACGTCCGCAAGCTCACCGCGTTGCCCGACGCCTGGGAGCCGCGCTGACGCCAGGCGTCGGCCCTGTCCTCAGCGGCCGAAGAGCTTGTGCAGCCAGGCGAGCTGTTCGAGCTGGTGGTGCGCCTCGCCACCTTCGTGGTCGTTGAACTCGTACACGCGCACCTCCTTGTCACCGCCGTAGCGGTGGTAGGCGGCGAAGCAGGTCGAGGGCGGGCAGATCTGGTCCATCATCGCGATGGAGAACAGCGCGGGCGCTGTCGCGCCGGGTGCGAGCACGGCGGCGTCGACGTACGACAACGTACGGAAAACCTGGCTGCTCTGACCCCGGTGAAGCGCGAGATATTCGGCGACCTCGCCGTAGGGACCCTGACCGGCGACCTGGACGGCGCGCGGGAAGTCACACAGGAAGGGCACGTCGGGCATGGCGGCCGCCACCTCCGGGAACAGCGCGGCCACCGCCAGCGTGAGGCCACCGCCCTGGCTGATGCCCGTGACGACGACCCGGTCGGGGTCGACGGCGGGATGCTCCCGGGCAGCCTGGGCGAACCGGACCGCGTCGGTGATCAGCCTGCGGTAGTAGAAGTCCTCCGGGCTGGTGACCCCCCGGGTGAGGAAACCGGGAACGGTGCCCGCCGGATAGCGGTGCGGGTCGGCGGTGTCGCCGGGCGCGGCACTCCAGCCCTGACCCCTGGTGTCCATGATGAGGTGCGCGAAGCCCGCCGAGGCCCAGAACAGTTTCTCGTGCGGCAGGCCACGACCACGGCCGTACCCGAGATACTCGACCACGCAGGGCAACGGCCCGGTGGCATTCGTCGGCAGGTGCAGCCAGCCGTGCACCGGCTCGCCGCCGTAGCCGGCGACGGTGACCGACCAGGTGCGGATCTGGGTGAGACCGGTGTCGACGGGCTCGTACGTCGCCTCCACCGGTTCGTCGACGCGAAGTGTCCGCTCCCAGAAGGCGTCCAGGTCCTCCGGAACAGCCAGATCGGGTCGGTACGCCCAGCATTCGGCGAGAGTGAGATCGCTCAAAGCCACAGCTTGGCCTCCGTGACAGCAGGGTTGGCGTTCGCCATCGCCGACGCGAACCAGCCGGTGATGGTGCTGGGGTGGGTGATCGCGGTGCCCACCACCACCGCCCACGCCCCGGCCCGCAGCGCCTGCGCCGCCTGGGCCGGGGTGTGGATCCGACCCTCCGCGATCACCGGCACGTCGATCGCGGTGGCGAGCTGAGCAACCAGGTCCAGGTCGGGGCCGGGCTGCTTGCTGGTGTACGCGGTGTAGCCGGAAAGGGTGGTGCCGACCAGATCGGCGCCCGCCGCCGCGGCGGCGATGCCCTCGCCGAGGGTGGAGCAGTCGGCCATCACCAGAGCCCCGGTCAGTTCGTGGACGGCGGCGATGGTGTCAGCGAGGGTTCGGCCGTCCGGCCGGGGCCGTGCGGTGCCGTCAAGCGCGACGACGTGCGCGCCCGCCCGTGCCACGGCCAGCGCGTGCTCCAGCGTGGGGGTGATGAATACGTCGTCGTCCCCGTCCTTCCACAGCCCGATGAGCGGGAGGTCGACGGCCTCCCGGATGGCCGCGATGTCCGCCACACCCTGGGCGCGGATGCCGGCGGCACCGCCCTTGGCGGCGGCGAGGGCGACCCGGCGCATCGTGTCCGGGGTGCGCATCGGCTCACCGGGGTACGCCTGGCAGGAGACGACGAGGCGGTGGCGGAGATGCGCGATCAGCTTGTTCATTCGGTGCCCTCCCAGGCGAGTGACGCGGCGCCGAGCAGTGGGGCGTCCGATCCGAGGGTCGAGGCCAGCACGGGCACGTCGACCAGGCTGGGCAACGTCTCCCGCCGCACACCGTCCCGAAGTGCCTGCCACCAGAGGTCACCGAGGCCGGCGACCCCGCCGCCGATGACGACGGCAGCGGGATCGAGCATGTTGACCAGTCCGCCGACAGCCGAGCCCACGGCAGCCCCGCCCAGCAGGACCACCTCCCGGGCCGTCGCGTCGCCGTCGGCTGCGCGCGCGGCCACCGACCGCAGGTCGTCGACCGGTTGGCCGGTACGCCGCGCGTACTCCTGGGCGAGGCCGGGCCCGGACGCGATCGCCTCCAGGTGTCCCTGCCCGCCGCAGGTGCAGGGCAACTGCCCGGCGTACGGCGACGGCTGGTGGCCGGCGTGCCCGGCCGCGGAGTGGGCGCCGGCCAGCACGGTGCCGTCGACGACGAACGAGGCACCGATGCCGGTGCCGACCGCGAGAAAGAGCGTCGTCTGGTGGCCGGCGGCCACCCCGTGGCGCGTCTCGCCGAGGGCGTGCGCGTGCACGTCGTTGATCACCGCGACGGGCAGGTCCAGCAGCTCGCGCAGTCGTCGTCGCAGATCCGTGCCGGCCCAACCGGCCAGGGCGTCGGTGGCCGAGAGCACCAGGCCCGTCCGGTGGTCGATCACTCCGGCACTACCGACTCCGACGGCACGGACGCGTGTCCCCGTCGCCCTCGCCCGCAACCGATCGACGAGATCGGCCGCGGTGTCGAGGATGGCGGTCGCCCCGGCCCGACCAGGGGTGGGGGCTGTGGCCCGGTGGACGACCTCGCCCTGCCTCGTGACGAGGGCGGCAGCCGTCTTGGTGCCCCCGATGTCGAGCGCGGCTACCGCCTCGTCGACGACCGGGGGCTTGCGCACCTTGGACATGGCTAGAGCAGCCCCGCCAGTTCCAGCTGGGCACGAACCCGCGCCGTTTCGTCGGCGTCGAGCGGCCGCATCGGAAGTGACACGGTGTTGCTGTCGATGACGCCGAGCAGGGCCAGGGCGGTCTTGAACGCGCCCACGCCCCGGGTCGCCCCCGCCGCCGTCGCCGGGTCGGCCGCGTCGACGATCCGGAACAACCGGGTCAGTCGGTCCTGCTCCACGCGGGCGGTGTCCCAGTCGCCGTTCACGCAAGCCCGGTGCAGTCGCACGTAGCCCGCCGGGTCCACGTTTGCCAGGCCGGGGACCGAGCCGGAGGCGCCCGCGAGCATCATCGCGTCGACCACCACCTCGTGCCCGGTCAACAGGCTGAACCCGGCGTCTGGCGCGCGTTCCGTGATCGCCAGCACCAGCTGACGGAAGGCGACGTCGTCGCCGCTGGAGTCCTTGACGCCCGCGAGGACGCCTTCCACCGCCAGCTGGCTCAGCAGACCCGGGGAGAGCTTGGTGTGCACGCAGACGGGGATGTCGTACGCCAGCAGGGGAAGCTCGACCGACGCGGCGAGCGACCGGAAGTGACGCTCGACCTCGTGCGGGCCGACGATGGCGTAGAAGGGTGCAGTGGCCACCAGGCCGTCGACGCCCAGGCGCGTCGACGCGTCGGCCCGGTCGAGGACCCGGCGCGTGGTCGGCTCGATGCAGCCGGCGATGACCGGTACGGCGCCCGCGACGGTCTTCACGACGACCTCGAGAGCCTGGTCCCGCTGGCTGTCGGTGAGGAAGACGGTCTCGCCGGAGCTGCCGAGGGCGAAGATGCCGTCGACGCCTGCGCTGAGCATCCGCTCGATGAGCCGCTCCAGGGAGGCGACGTCGACCGCACCCTCCTCGGTCAATGGGGTGACGACCGGCGGCACGACTCCGGCGAACCGCGGGGCAGGGGTGGTCACGCTGTCTCCTCGAGATGTAGGGGGGTGGTGCGGCCGGTCGCTGCTCTGGCGAGCTCGACCAGCTCCGTGTTGCTGGATCCAGCGGGTACGGGGTGGTAACACCGGAACTCGTGGGAGCCGGCGCCGCCGTCGCCCGACCGGACCGGCGGCATCTCGATGGCGCAGCCGTCGGTCGCCTTCCAACACCGGGTGCGGAACGGGCATCCGGTCGGCGGCTTGGTGGCGAGCGGGACGGGGCCGACGAGCGGGATGGGATCCAGGGGCGAGAGCAGACCCGGCGTGGCCGAGAAGAGCGCCCGCGTGTACGGGTGCTGCGCGACCTCGGGAAGCCCGGCGGCGGGTGTCTGCTCCACGATCCGGCCGAGGTACATGGTGACCACGCGGTCACTGATCCGCTTGACCGTCTGGATGTCGTGCGAGACGAAGACCATGGCCAGGTTCAGCCGCTCCTTGAGGTCCAGGAGCAGGTTGAGGATCTGCGCCCGCACCGACACGTCGAGGGCGCTGGTGGGCTCGTCGGCGATGACCAGGCCCGGCTCCAGGGCGAGGGCACGCGCGATGGACACCCGCTGGCGTTGACCACCGGAGAGCTGGCTCGGCAGGACGTCGGCGACCGACCGGGGCAGCCCCACCAGTGCCATCAGCTCGTTGACCCGCTCCTCACGCTGCTTGCGGGTGCCGCGGCGGTGCACGTCGAGCGGATCGCGCAGGATGTCGCGGACCGGCATGCGCCGGTTCAGCGACGTGGCCGGATCCTGGAAGATCATGCCGACGCCGGCACCGATGTGCTGCCGTCGTTCCGACGCGTTCATCGACCAGACTTCCTTGCCGGCGAAGGCGACACTGCCGCTCGTCGGCCGCTGGAGGCCCACCAGCACCTTGGCCATCGTGGACTTGCCGCAGCCGGACTCACCGACGACCCCGATGGTCTCGCCGGTACGCACGGTCAGGTCCGCGCCGGTGAGGGCGTACACCCGCTCGCGGCCGAACAGGCCGCCACCGCGGGTGCGGTGAACCACGTGCACGTCGCGTAGCTCGACGATCGAGTCGCGCGGGGATGTCGCACTCATCGGGCCAGCTCCTCTTCCCTGACGGTGACGGCCGGGTGGTGACAGGCGTACCGGTGGTTGGAGTCGCCCTCCAGGCGGGGCGTCTCCGTCCGGCAGACCTCGGTCGCCATGGGGCAGCGATCAGCGAACCGGCATCCCGCCGGGAAGTCGGCCGGCGACGGCACCACGCCACGGATCTGGGTGAGCCGCTCCGCACCGGCCTCAAGGGAGAGGACGGAGCCGAGAAGACCCCGGGCGTAGTGGTGTGCCGGCGCACCGACCACGTCGGCGGTGACGCCGCTCTCGATGATCTGCCCGCCGTACATCACCACGACGCGGTCCGCGACGTCGCTGACCAGCGCCAGGTCGTGGCTGACCAGGATCAACGCGAAGCCGAGCTGGCCGCGCAGCCGCAGCAGCAGCTCCATGACCTGCGCCTGGACCGTGACGTCGAGCGCGGTGGTCGGCTCGTCGGCGATGATCAGGCGCGGGTCCCGGGACAGCGCCATGGCGATCACCACGCGCTGCCGCTGCCCGCCGGACAGCTCATGCGGGTACGCGGACAGGGTGCGCCGTGCGTCCAGGCCCACCAGGTCCATCAGCTCCTCGGCCGACCGGGTGCCGCCTCGGCTGATCATCTGGGCGAGCTGGGGGCCGACGCGCAGTGAGGGGTTCAACGCCGAGAGGGCGTCCTGGTAGACCATCGCGATCTCGCGGCCCATCAGGGCACGACGTCGTTTGGTGCTCATCGTCAGCAGGTCGGTGCCCGCGAAGCGGACCTCGCCTCGGACCCGGGCTCCCTGCGGCAGCAGGCCCATCACGGCGAGCGAGGTCAGGGACTTGCCCGAGCCGGACTCTCCCACCAGGCCCATCACCTCGCCGGGGCGGACGTCGAAGGTCAGGTCGTCGACGATGTCGACGCCACGGTGGCGCCCCTCGAACCCGATCGACAGGTTCCGGACCTCCAGGACGGGCTCACCCTCCGGGAGCGGACGGGCCCGCTCGCGCAGCCGCTGCGCCGCCTCGGCCATGCCGGGCAGCTGCACCACCTCACCGGAGCCGGGCTGCGCCTCCTCCTGCGCGTCGCCGACCTTCGTCGCGGTGGCACGCCGCGCCGCCGGGGCGGCCCAGGCGTCGGACATCCCCTCGGAGAGCACGTTCAGGGCGAGCACGGTCAACAGGATCAGCAGGCCGGGGAAGAACGTGGCCCACCAGCCACCGATCTGCACCATCTCCTTGCCGAAGGCGATCACCGAACCCCACGAGGAGGCCGCCTCCTGGGGCGCGAGCCCGCCACCGATGAAGGAGAGGGACGCCTCGAACACGATCGCGTCGGCCACCATGACGGTGACGAAGACGAGGATCGGGGCGGCGCAGTTGCGCAGGATGTGCCGCCAGAGGATGTGCGGTCGTCGGGCGCCGATGATCCGTTCGGCCGCGACGTAGTCCTCCCGGTACTGCGAGAGCACGTTGGCGCGCACGATGCGCGCGATCGAGGGCACGAAGACGAACCCGATCGCGACCACGAGGACCACGAGGCTGTTCTTGCCGAAGGAGATGATCAGCAGGGCGGAGAGCACGATGGCGGGGAATGCCATGACGACGTCGAGGCACCGCATCACCACCTCGTCGATCGCGGGCCGGCTGGTTCCCGCCAGCGCGCCCAGAATCGCGCCGACCACCAGGGCGATGCCGGCGCTGCCGAAGCCCACGATCAACGAGCGGCGGGTGCCGGCGACCAGCCGTGAGAACACGTCGCGTCCGAGCTTGTCCAGGCCGAACCAGTAGTCGCCGTTCGGGCCGGTCAGCGCGGCACCGAGCCCGGCCTGCGCGGGGTCGTGCCGCAGGAGCAGCGGCGCGAAGATGCCCACCACGACGATGAGCAGGACGAAGCTCAGTGCGATCCGGGCCGTGATGCTGAGCCGTTTGAAGGCGATGCCGGGAGCCGACAGCCGGGCGGTGAGTGTTCGACGCATCAGTGGGCTCCGCGCAGTCGAGGGTTGGCGAAGAGGTAGAGGATGTCGACCACCAGGTTCACGACGACGAAGCAGATGGCGATCGTCAGCACGGTTCCCTGCGCGAGGGCGGTGTCGTTCTGCTGCACCGCGCTCATGATCTGGGTGCCCATGCCGGGCAGCGAGAAGATGGCCTCGATGACGACAGTGCCGCCCAGCAGGTAGCCGATCCGCAGGCCCAGCACGGTGAGCGGGTTGACGAGCGCGTTGCGCAGCACGTTGCGGCCGACCACCACGCGGGGCGGCAGGCCGGCGCCGATGGCGGTGCGCACGTAGTCCTTGTCGAGTTCCTCGACCATCGACGTCCGCACGATTCTGGCCAGTGAGCAGCCGACCGGGACGGCGAGAGCGAGCGCCGGCATGGCGAGCGACTGGAGCCAGAGCGAGAACGAGTCACCGGGGTTGACGTACCCGCCGGTCGGGAAGACGGGGCGGCGGACCGAGAATTCCTGGATGAGCAGGAGGGCCAGCCAGAACGACGGCATGGCGATACCGGCCATCGAGATGAACCGGATGACCTGGTCGGGCCAGCGATCGCGGTACAGCGCCGCAGGGATGCCGAGGGCCAACGCGATGATCAGCGCGCCGACGATGCCGAGGGCCGTCAGCTGGATCGTCAGCGGCAGCGCGGTGGCGATCTTGTCGGCGACCGGGACGGACGGCGGGAAGGTCATGCCCAGATCGCCCCGGAGCAGGTCGCCCAGGAAGTGCAGGTACCGCAGGGGCAGCGGGTCGTCGAGGCCGTTGGCGGCCTTGAACGCGGCCACCTGCGCGGCGGTTGCCTGGTCGCCGAGGACGGACAACGCGGGATCGATCGGGGAGAACTGCATGATCACGAAGACGAAGATCGTGATGCCCAGCACCAGGGGTATCAGGGTCAGGAGTCGTCGCGTGACCAGGCTCAGAACGCTCAGCATGGTGTCTTTCTTTCGTCGAGGGCCGCCGGGACGTCCCGCCCAGCCCAAGGGACAGGGCTGGGCGGGACGCTAGGGGCCGGGGTCCGGGCCCCCGAAGCGGGCTCAGCCCTTTCGGCTGCTGCCCAGGAAGTACAGGCCTGTGGTCGCCGCGCCCGAGAAGTCGCTGAGCTTCGCGGGGTCGTATGCGGTGACGACCTTGGTGTGCAGGATCGGGTACAGGGGGACCTCGTCGGCCACCTTGTCCAGAGCCTGCTTCCACAGGGCCTTGCGGGCCGCCTCGTCGGAGGTCTGCGCGGCCTTGTCGAGCAGGTCGGCCATGGCCTTGCGGTCGGTGGCGTTCCACCGGTAGCGCAGGCCCGGCCAGGTCTCGCCGTAGTAGAACCAGCGCATCAGCAGGTCGGTGTCGACGCCGAAGACGCTGGGGTCTCCGGTGGCCATCAGGACCCGGAAGGTGTCCTTCGGAACGATGTCACCGTAGATGGCCGAGGACGGCACGGTGTTGAGGGTGGCGGTGACGCCGATCTTCTTCCACTGCTCGATGACCAGCGGGGCGACATCCTTCACGGCGGAGTTGTCCGTGGTGTCGAGCTGGAACTTCAGGTTCGAGACGCCGGCCTCCTGGAGCAGGCTCTTGGCCTTTTCCAGGTTGTAGTCGTAGACGGTGGCGGCCTTCTGGTAGTCCTTGTTGCCCTCGTCCAGGTAGCTCGTCGCCGCCGTGCCGTAACCGTTGAGCGCGGTCTTGATGACCTCGTCCTTGTTGATCGCGTAGTGCAGGGCCTGGCGCACCCGCTTGTCGTTGAACGGCGCCGCCGACGAGTTGAACATGAGGAAGACCTGGTTGAAGGCCTGCTTCACGTCGACCGTGTACTTGTCCTTGAGCGAGTCGACGTTCAGGTACGGCACCGACTCGATGGCCTGGACTCGGCCGCCCTGCAGGTCCGACACCCGCGCGGAGGCCTCAGAGGTGGTGTTCCAGGTCATCGTCTCGACCTTGGCCGGACGGGGCCCGCTGTAGTTCGGGTTCTTGCTGAGCTTGATACCCGACTCCTTGGACGCGCTGTCCATCTTGAAGGGGCCGGAGCCGATCGGTGCCGTGTCGAAGGCCTTCGACGCGTCCGCGTCCGCGGTCTTCGCCTTCGGCAGGATCTTGATGACGGCGATCCGCTCGGAGAACAGGGCGAACGGGTACTTCAGCTTGAACTCGGCGGTCGTCGCGTCCTTGGCCGTCACCGAGTCGATGAACGACACGAAGCCCTGCATCAGCGGCGGGGCCTTGGGGTCCGCCGGCTTGAGGACCCGGGTGAAGGACCAGGCGACGTCCTCGGCGGTGACCGGGGTGCCGTCGGAGAACTTCGCGCCGTCACGCACCGCCACCGTGTAGGTGAGCCCGTCGGCGCTGGCCACCGGGTCTTCCTTCGCGAGAGCACGGTAGGGTTCCCGCGTGACTGGGTCTAGATCGATCAGACCCTCGAAGATGTGCTGGTTGACCGCGGTCGCCACCGCCGACGAGGCGTTACCCGGGTCGAACCCGCTGGAGAGGGTGAACGCCAGGGTGGTCTCGATGGAGGTCTTCCCCCCGCCCCCCTCGACGGCGTTGGTCGAAGCCGGCCCGCCGCTGCACGCGACCAGTCCGAGAGCGAGCGTTGCCGCAGTGGACGCGACGGCCAGCGAGCGGAGCCGACGCGGGGGGACGCGCCAACTCCCCGATGGCTTAACGGTGGTGCTCACGTAGCTGCCTCCATAGGCTCTTCATGCGCTCGCGTGACGCTCGCGCTGAGGGATTCGAAGATAATGGGGTCTGACGTCTGACATCTGATGCCGATAGGGTGAGCGTGTCAGATTCGTGAGGGAAGGGCAAGTGCCAGATGACGACCATTGACGCCACTCCGCTACGCGGTGCGGAGCGCCCAGGTCCCCGCCGGCAGGAAGTCGCTACCAAGATCAAGGAGTACATCCTGCGGAATCGCCTCAAGCCGGGAGACATCCTCCCCACCGAGGCGGAGCTGTGTGACGCCGTGGGCGCCAGCCGGTCCAGCGTGCGCGAGGCCGTCAAGATCCTCTCCGCCCTCGACATCGTCGAGGTACGGCACGGTCACGGCACGTTCGTCGGCCGCATGTCCCTCGCCGCCCTCGTGGAGGGCCTGACCTTCCGCGGTCTCCTGAGTGGCGAGGAAGATCACCACGTGCTGGGGCAGGTCGTCGATGTCCGCCAGACCCTGGAGCAGGGGCTCGCAGCCCAGGTCATCGCCGTCCTCGACGGCGAGCACCGGGTGGCCCTCTCCGCGCTCGTCGACGAGATGGAGAGCCTGGCAGGCCAGGGGAAGGACTTCCTCGACGTCGACCGGGCCTTCCACGTGAAGTTGCTCGAGCCCCTCGGCAACGACCTGATCCTCCAGCTGACCGAGGCGTTCTGGCAGGTCCAGGCCATCGTCGCTCCCACGCTGCGCACCGAGCCGGAGGACCGGCTGATCACCGCCCACCGTCACCGGGCAATCGTGGACGCGATCGCGGCCGGCAACGTGGCCGGCCTGCAAGCCGCCATCGCCGACCACTACGCGCCCATCCGGGCGAGCATCGCCCGCGTCGTGCGGGCCTGAATCGACACCGCCATCGCCGTACGACCCGCAAGCCGGTCAGCGGCCATGGTCGGTCACAGTGCCCGGCGGAGCCACTCCTCGACGCCGGCGATGTGCACTGTCGCCCAGGAACGCGCAAGGTCGGCGTGCCCGATCGTGATCGCGTCGACAATCGCCTGATGCTGCTCCCGGGTCCGGGCGATGACGCCCTGCTGGGTGACACCGCGCCAGATGCGGGCCCGGGTGGTGGGCCCGGAGAGCCCGTCGAGCAGCGAGCACAGCACCGTGTTTCCGGAGCCGACGGCGATCAGGCGGTGGAACTGCAGATCGTTGGCGACCAGGGCCTCCACGTCGTGGGTGTCGCCGAGGTTGTCGAGCACGGCCTGGAGGCCGGCGACGTCCTCGGCGGCCATCCGCTGCGCGGCCAGCGCCGTGGCGGCCGGCTCAAGGATGCGCCGCACCTCGAGGAACTCCAGCACTGTGTCGTCGCGGTGGAAGTCCACGACGAAATTGAGCATGTCGAGCAGCAACTGTGGGGCAAGGCTGGTGACGTAGGTGCCGTCACCCTGGCGGACATCCAGGATGCGAATGATGGACAGGGCCTTCACCGCTTCACGCAGGGAGTTGCGGGACAGACCGAGCCGCCGGGCCAGGTCCGCCTCCTTCGGCAGTCGATCGCCGGGGCCGAGCTCGCCCGACGTGATCATCATCTTGATCTTGCCGATCGCCTCGTCGGTGAGAGCCATCGCCGCCTCCGCACATGTTCGGGGTTGGACCCGTTTCCATGATCGCCGGGTCAGACCGCCAGCCGGTAGACCCGCGCGGCGGTGCCTCCGAAGATCGCGTGTGAGGCCGCCTCGGACAGCGCCGGCAACACCTGGTGCAGCGCGGCCCGCACCCGGCCGTAGCTGCCCGCGAGCAGGCACAGTGGCCAGTCGGAACCGAACATCAAACGATCCGGCCCGAAACGGTCGAGCGCCTCGCGGACGAACGGTCGCAGGTCGTCGGCCCGCCACGAGACCCAGTCGGCCTCCGTCACCAGGCCGGACATCTTGGCCGTGACATTGGGCTGCTCGGCGAGCGCCGCGAACGGCTCGCGCCACCGGGCCAGCCCGGTCGCACCCGCCCGGATCTCCGGTTTGCCGAGATGATCGAGGACGAAGCGGACGTGCGGCAGCGCCGCGGCGGCCCGCGCCGCGGCGGGCAGCTGGTCCACCCGGACCAGCAGGTCGAAGGCCAGCCCGGCGGCCGCGACGACACGGAGGCCGCGGCGCACGTCCGGGCGATCCAGGTGGTCCGGATCCGGCTCGGCCTGGATCTGGGCGCGGACACCGACCACCCGATGGCCACCGGAGCGCCGGAGGTGTCTGGCGATGCGGGCCTCCAAGCCGGGACCGGTCAGGTCAGCCCACAGCACCACACCGGCGATCTGCGGCGCCTCGGTCGCCCACCGGAGCAGGTCCTCCGACTCCGCCTCATCGCATCGCCCACTCTCCACGAGGATGGAGCGATCGACCTCGGCCGCGCGCAGTTGCGCCTGCCACTGGGCCACTGTGAACGGACGCCGGACCGACCGCATCCGGTCGTCATCGGGCCGGACGCAGGCGGGCGGGTTCCCCCAGAGGTGATGGTGCGCGTCGACCGTCAGCACGCAGGCCCCACCGCGGCTGACGCCGCGCGGCTGGCCACGTCCGCACCGCGGTGCCGTGATCGCAGAAGCTTCACCAACACCACCCCGCATACATCGGATGTTTCCGGGTTTGAGAGCTCGGACATCTGATGTCTAACAGCTGTCGATGGTTCAGGCAATAGGCCGAGATGGGCTGGCGATCCACCATTCGGGCCGCGATCTTCATCGCGGGCAACCTCACCAGGATTTCCAGTACGACCCATTGACAAAAATATACATCCCACGTTAACTCCCATGGCATAGAGGAGGCCCTATGCCTGTCATCGGCCGTACCCAGACGATCCTGCGAGCCGCGGCAGCGGCTCTTCTCGTGGCCGCGGCCCTGACCGCCGCGTCCGCGAACTCCGCTCCGGCCGAAGCAGCCGCCGACCCCGGGCTGGCGCTCTGGTACGACGAGCCCGCCGCCAACTGGGAGAGCAACGCGCTTCCGCTGGGCAACGGTGCGCTCGGCGCCATGGTCTTCGGTGGCATCCAGACCGAACGCCTGCAACTCAACGAGAAGACACTGTGGACGGGCGGTCCCGGCACCAGCGGCTACAACCACGGCAACTGGACGTCACCACGGCCCGGAGCCCTGACCGGCGTGCAGGCTCAGATCGACCGGGAAACACGGATGGCACCTGGCGCGGTCGCCACGTCACTCGGCCAGCCGGCGACCGGATTCGGCTCGTACCAGAACCTCGCCGACATGTACCTCGACATGTCCGGCACCCCGGCCACCGTGAGCGACTATCGGCGCGAGCTGGATCTCGCCGAGGCCACCGCTCGCGTCGGGTACTCCTACGGCGGGGTGTCCTACCAGCGCGAATACTTCGCCAGCCACCCCCGCAACGTGATCGTCACCCGGCTGTCGGCCAGCCAGGCCGGCAAGGTCTCCTTCGTCCTGCGTACCGCCTCGGCCCAGCCCGGCAGCACCGTCACCGTGGCGAACGGCCGGATCACCGTGCGGGGCGCGCTGCCCGGCAACGGGCTGACCCACGAGACCCAGTACCGGGTGGTGACCACAGGTGGCACCCGGACCGACGGCACCGACCGGATCACCGTCACCGGCGCCGACTCGGCGTTCATCGTGCTGTCCGCCGCGACGTCGTACGCCGACACCTACCCCAGCTATCGCGGCGCCGACCCCCACGCCCAGGTCACCCAGGCGGTCGACGGCGCGGCTGCCTCGACGGTGGCGGCGCTGCGCGCGGCCCACCTCGCCGACTACAAGAGTCTCTTCGACCGCGTCCGGCTCAACGTGGGCGGGCAGATGCCGAACGTTCCCACCGACGAGCTGCGGTCGGCCTACACCGGTGCCGCTGGACGAGCCCAGGACCGCGCCCTGGAGTCGCTGTACTTCTCCTTCGGCCGGTACCTGCTCATCTCGTCCTCCCGCGGCGGCTCCCTGCCAGCCAACCTGCAGGGCATCTGGAACAACTCCAACACCCCGCCCTGGCAGGCCGACTACCACACCAACATCAACGTGCAGATGAACTACTGGCCGGCGGAGACCACGAACCTGGCGGAGACCGCCACGCCGCTGTTCGACCTCATCGACGCCCTGCGCGCACCAGGCCGGGTCACCGCGCAGAACATCTACGGTACGACCGGTTGGGTCACGCACCTCAGCACCAACCCGTACGGCTTCACCGGCGTCCAGGACTGGGCCACCGCCTTCTGGTTCCCGGAGGCAGCCGCATGGTTGTGCCAGCATCTCTACGAGCACTACCGCTTCACCCGCGACACGACGTTCCTCCGCGACCAGGCGTACCCGGCGATGAAGGAGGCCGCGGAGTTCTGGCGGGCCAACCTGCACCTCGATCCGCGCGACGGCAGGCTGGTCGTCTCGCCCAGCTACTCACCCGAGCAGGGTGACTTCTCGGCCGGCGCGTCGATGAGCGAGCAGATCGTGTGGGACCTGCTCACCAACACCATCGAGGCGAGCGCCACGCTCGGCGTCGACGCCACTCTGCGCGGGCAGTGGCAGACCACGCTGAACAAGCTCGACCCCGGCCTGCGGGTCGGCTCCTGGGGTCAGTTGCAGGAGTGGAAGGCGGACTGGGACAGCCCGACCAACGACCACCGGCACGTCTCGCACCTGTACGCCCTGCACCCGGGGCGGCAGATATCACCGTCGACCACCCCCGCTCTCGCCAACGCCGCCCGGGTCTCCCTCACGGCGCGCGGCGACGGCGGCACCGGCTGGAGCAAGGCCTGGAAAATCAACTTCTGGGCCCGGCTGCTCGACGGCGACCACGCCCACAAGATGCTCAGCGAGCAGCTCAAGAGCAGCACCCTCGCCAACCTGTTCGACACCCACCCGCCGTTCCAGATCGACGGCAACTTCGGGGCCACCGCCGGAATGGCGGAGATGCTGCTGCAGAGCCAGAACGGCGTCGTCGACGTGCTGCCCGCCGTGCCGACGGCCTGGCCCACCGGCTCGGTCAGCGGTCTGCGGGCCCGCGGGGACGTCACTGTGGACACCGAGTGGCGCAACCGGCTGGCCAGCCGGATCACGCTGACCGCAGGCAACAGCGGCTCCCTCACCGTACGGAATTCGATGCTGGCGACCGCGTCGCTGGTGGACCTGACCACGAACCAGGCCGTGCCGGTGAACCGCACGGGTGACCGGGTGACGTTCACGGCCGAAGCCGGGCACCGCTACCAGGCGGTCTCCGACGCGGCGACCGGCACGATCGCCGGGGTGGCCAGCGGACGTTGTGTCGACGTGCCCGGCGCCGCCACCACCGACGGCACCGCCCTGATCCTCTGGGACTGCACCGCAGCGACCAACCAGATCTGGACCCGCCAGGCCGACAACACCATCCGCAACCGCGGCAAATGCCTCGCCCCCGCCAGCACCACAGCCGGCGCCGCCGCCACCATCACCACCTGCGGCACCGCCACCAACCAACGCTGGACCTACGACACCACCGCCAAAACCCTGCGCAACCAGGCCACCGGCACCTGCCTCGACGCCAACGGCGGCGCCACCGCCAACAACACCAGACTCATCCTCTGGCCCTGCACCACCGCCACCAACCAGCAGTGGCTGGTGTGACGCCGGCCCTCACCGCCGGCTGGCCGTACCCGTAGGTCACCTCACCTCTGCGCCACCCCTCCCTGACCCGTTCCCGGAGAGGACACCCCCATGACCCGCACCCTGCGCCGCCGCGCGCGCGCAAGCGGCGCCACCCTGGCCGCCCTGGCCCTGCTCGCCACCTGCCTGGTCCAGCTCACCCCACGGGCGGCACCGGCCGCCGCGGCCCCGGGGGACGGCACGATCACGGGAGTGGCCAGCGGACGCTGTGTCGACGTGCCCGGCGCCGCCACCACCGACGGCACCGCCCTGATCCTCTGGGACTGCACCGGCGCGACCAACCAGATCTGGACCCGCCAAGCCGACAACACCATCCGCAACCGCGGCAAATGCCTCGCCCCCGCCAGCACCACAGCCGGCGCCGCCGCCACCATCACCACCTGCGGCACCGCCACCAACCAACGCTGGACCTACGACACCACCGCCA